>CAJBHN010001143.1 GCA_903952805.1 uncultured Myxococcales bacterium
CCCCGCTCGCCGTTGCAACTCCTTGTTGAGGCCGTCGAGGCCAAGACGCCGTTGGGCCAAAATGCCCCCCCGGGTGCGTTCACGCGCAGTCTCGGGGCCCGTGGCGCGCCGCTGTACGCCAATCGAAACGCGGCGTTGAACATCGATTTCACCGTCGACCGCCTCGATTTTCCGTCGATACAGACGTTGGATCCGCGGGTGCTGCGCATCGCTCCCGGTGCCAACAACGAGCTTCACAAACATGCCCACGAGACGCTCTTTGTCGTGCTCGCTGGCCAGGGGGAGGTCAAGGTCGGCGAGCGGTGGAGCCCGATGGGCGTGGGCGACGTGGCCTTTGTGCCGCGCTGGATCTTTCATCAAACCCGCAACACGTCTTTGCAGGACGAGTTGGTCGTCCTCGCCATCACCGATTTCGGTTTTACCAAGGCCGTCCTGGGCGACTATGACCAGCGCACCCGACTCGCGCCGGGCGGGGGCGACGTGGCCGAACCCACCGAAAAGGCAGGGGATTCACGATGACCGTCGGCTGAAGGGAGAGGTGGTGGGCCCGGCTGGATTCGAACCAGCGCACGGTCGGTTATGAGCCGAATGCTCTACCGCTGAGCTACGGGCCCCCGGCGGCAGTGTCGCCCGGCGCCAGCGTCACTGCAAGGCCTGGATGGCATTTCTCGCGATTTCGGCGTCGGGCCCTGATGGAGCCATCTGGAGGTATTTCTCGAAGGCAAAGACGGCGTCGGTCGTGCGGCCAAGGGCACGCAGGGCTTCACCCAGCCCGAACTGGGCTTCGGCAACGCCGGCATCGTTTGACAGCACGGTCCTGAAGCTCGCGGCGGCGGCCTCATATCGCTTGAGGTCCAGTTGGGTCCAGGCCAGGGCCAAGATCGCTTTGGTGTCGCCCGGACGAAGCCCCAGCGCGATGGTCAACATCTTCAGCGCCTCCTTGCTGCGGCCTGCGCGTTGGCTCTTCTGTCCCTTGCTGAGCGCCGACTCAAAGGTTTCGACAGGCTCGGCTGGCTTCGCCTCGGGCGGCTTCGCCTCGGGTGGCTTCGGTTCCGGGGGCTTGGTCGTCGTCGTCGTCGTCGTCGTCGTCGTCGTCGGCGGCGGCGTGACATCAAGGAGGGTCAGGGCGGCGGCCAGGCGGGGATCGGAAGGGGCGCGCTGCTGGCGGGTGACGATGGTGCGCCGGGCGCTGGCCCGGCTTTGCTCGTCGGTGGCGAGGACGGCGCCGAGGACGGCACGCAGGCCATCGATGCGGCGGTCGTCGACACTGCCAAGGTCGGCTGCGGCCAGCGCCTGCAGGTCCGCCGGGCTTGCCGTCGTCAACGTGCGCGCGGCGCGAAACAGCAGCCCGGTCATGGCGGCTTCGGCGGTGAGGGCGGGGTCGGTGGCCGGGTCGCTTGGGACGACGAGCCCGTCGCGGCTGCCTCCTTCGGTGCTCGCGACGGCAGCGGCGGCACGGGCGTAGCGAGTCCATGGCGTGTCCGACGCGGCAGGCTGCACCAGGCGTGCGGCGAGGGGCCCGATGGCGGCGCGGACGGCGTCGACGGAGGCTTTGGCTTCGGTGGCCCTGGCCGGGTCGGCACGAACGGCGAGGGCGGCGGCGGTTTCGGCGACCCGCACCTGGTCCACCGCCAACAGCGCGTCCGCCACCAGGGCGTCGATGGTGGCGTCGTCGCCGACCAGGGGCTGCAGGCTGGCACGCAACGCGTTGGTGGTGGCTGGCTCGTCGGCATGCAGGGCGGTCAGCGCCGCGCGCGTCTGCGCGAGTTCGGTGGCGTTGGTCCCGCCCACCAGGGTCTGCAGCGTGGCTGGAGCCGCCATCCGCAGCACCAGGCCGACAAAGACCAGCGAGCCCATGATCCCGAGGGCCCCAATCAGCGCCGGTGGTAGCCGACGACGTTGCCCACTCGGGGGGGGAAGGGGCCCCGCGCCCACCGTGGTGTCCGTGCCGACGGGAGGTGGTACGTCGGCGGCCGGGCGGTTTTGGGCCGCGGCGGCGGCGGCCAGCACCGCGAATTCCGTGCCGAGCTGCCACGCGCCCGTCTGCATCGAGGGCAGGTCCCCCAACGAGAATTGCCCGGTGGGGCCGGCGTCGAAGGGGTCGACGGCATCGGGCGGCGCTGGCGGCGCTGGCGGCGCCTGATCGAGAGGCGTTGGCGTGGCCACGGGGTGTGGTCTGGCTGGCGTCTTGGGCGCGGGCGGTTGCGCCGTCGGCAGGGTCTGGCCGTCGGCAGCGGCGCCAACCGGTTCAGACATTGGGTGGGTGTCCAAGGCCAGGTGGCGTTGTTGGGTCGGCTCGATGCCTGGCACCGGCACCGGAATCGCCGACGCCCGCGCGGCATCGCCGGTGCTGAAGAACTGCGCGAGTTGGGGGTCGTCGCCCAGGGCCGAGAAGCGCCGCCCGTCGCTCGAGACGAGATCGGCGAACGCGAGTTTCCCGTCGAGGACCCACTGTTGCAGTGTCGCCCATTCCTGGAAATGCACGACGCCGCCGTCGGTGCGGCGAACGACCCACTCCCCCGTTGGGCCCAGTGGCAGGCCGTTGAGCGCGTTTTGGCCGTCTTCCGAGGCGCTGCCCGGAGCGCCGCGGTCGGGGCGGTCTTCGGGGGACACGATGGCGGTGGGCGCGTCCTTGTCGTCGTCGTAGAAGGACTGGCTCGGCTTGGCCGTCGGCGCCGGCGTTGACGTCGCCCTGGCCGCCTGCCGCGCGGGAGCCATGGGTGTCGAGGCCGACGCTTCGGTGGGCTCCATCGGCGTCAGGTCGGCGATGCGGTCGTCGAGTTCCTTGCCGAGGATCTGCTGCACAAACGCAGCGACGCCGACTTCGCCAGACTGCACCGACGAGCGGTCGAGGTATTCTTTGAGGCGGGCGGCGACGTCGCCAAGAGAAGCAAAGCGGCGATTGATGTCTCGCTCGAGCATCCTCATGATGATGGCTTCGAGCTCGGCGGGGAAGCCGGGGACGTGGCTCGTCGGTTTGGGGACAGGCGTCTGCAGGATTTTTTGCAGCGTGTTGATTTCGCTGTCCGCCTTGAAGAGGCGACGACCGGTGCACATCTCCCACAAGACGATGCCGAGGGAGAACTGGTCACTGCGACCATCGAGGGGCTCGCCCCGGACCTGTTCGGGCGACATGTACTGCAGCTTGCCTTTGACCATGCCCGCCTGGGTGCGGGAATTCTTGTTGGCGGCCTTGGCAATGCCGAAGTCGACGAGCTTGGTGACGCCGTCCTGACGCACCATGATGTTTTGGGGGCTGATGTCCCGGTGGACGATCGTCAGCGGCTTGCCGCGCACATCTTTGGCGCGGTGGGCGTGGTCGAGGCCAAGGGCAGCCTCCATGATGATGCGGACGCTGACCTGGAAGGGCAGGCCGATGCCGGCTTTGGCGGCGGCGTACCAGAGCTTCGAAAGGTCTTCGCCGGCGATGTATTCCATCGCGATGTAGTAGGTGCCTTGCCAGTCACCGACGTCGAAGATGGCGACGATGTTGGGGTGGTTCAGGGTGGCTGCCACCCTGGCTTCGTCGAGGAATTGCTCGACAAACTCATGTTCTTTGGAGAGGTCGGCGCGCAGGGCTTTCAAGATGGCCAGCCGGTCAAGGACGCCGGTTTGGCGCGCCAAGAACACCTCACCCATCCCGCCCTGGGCGATGCGCCGAATTCGCTCGTACTTGCCAAAGACCAGAGCCACGGTCGGACCTTCCTTCAGATGTGTCGACGATGGCCGGTGAACCAGGAGAACTCGATCGACGCGAGCAGATGAAAGTGTAGCCAACCCACCGACACGCGCAGCAGGTGTGTCGCCAAATTCACAGCCGACAAGGACGACACTGGCTACACGGCCACGCGGCTGGCGGCCACCCCTGACTTGGTGCAGCGGAGAAAGACCACCGACACGGACCTCGAACACCGGGTTGTGGCAGGGCTCCAGCGGTCTGCTGCGGGCAAATTGCCCCACAACCCTGGCGTCGCTGACATCGCGCTGGCACGATGGTGCCATGAACGATGGGTCCATGACCGACGTCGCCCGGCGTCCTGGCACGGTGAAGGCTCCGGTGGCGCTGGCGGTGGTGGTGGCAGCAGTGACGCTGCTGGGCTCAATTGGGTGCCCCGGCTTTGGCGACGACGCCTTTGTGGACGGTGGCTTTGACGGCTTTGCCTTCGCCGAGGTCTCGACGACGCGGCGCATGGTCATCCACCTCGACGACGCCAACCCGCAGCAGCGCTTTCGTTTCGATGTGACCGTTGACCCCATCTCTCCCGATGCGCGCATCACGGCCCAGTTTTCCCGCGTGGAGGGCCTGGGGGTCGCCGAACTCGCCCCCGAGACCTTTGCCAACGAACAGCCCTTTGCCTGGGCCTTGTTGAACCCGGGCACCGTCCTGACGTCCTTCAGCGACGCCGTTGGTCCGGTGGAGACCATGCGCTTGTCCGTCGGTACCGATCGGCCGCCGACGATCCTGGAGGTCACCCTGGCGGTCACCGCTCCCAGCGACGTCGACTTCGATGGCATCGAGGACGACGTCGCCGTGGCCATCGCCGACCCCGTACCGTTCATTCCGTGACGGCGCCGCAGCACCCGCCGTCGACGCAGCCCGGCCTGGCCCGGCTCAGCTGATGCGTCGCACCAGGGGGACCATGAGGGCCGTGGCGACGAGGGCTACGCCGGCCATGGCGAACCACACGGTCGACGGCGGCGCACCGTGCTCCAGCAGTCCGCCGACCACGACGCCGCCGACCAGCCCGCCGGCGCCCAGCGACAACGACGACAGCAAGCCCTGTGACGCCTGCCGGAGGGTGGGCGGGACGCGAGCCGCGATGACGCCGACGATGACGACGTAATACAGACCGAAACTGATGCCATGCAGGGCATTGCAGAGGGCGAAGCCCAGCGTCGTCGTGGCCTGCGCGGTCAGCACCCAGCGCACCACGGCCGTGACGGCGCACGCCAGCATCAGCGGGCCCGGTCCCACGCGCCGCAAGATGCTTGTGGCCATGGGCATCGTGATGGCCTCGACGGTGACTGCGGCCAGGACCCCCATGCCGACGGCGGTGGCTGGCAGCCCGGCTCGCTCGGCCAGCGGCGACAAGAAACTGACATAGCCAGCGTGGCTCGCCCACAACACGCTGCCAGCCCCGATCAACGCCAGCACGATGGGTTGTCGAGCGGCATCTCTGACGGCGCTGAGGCTGGTCAGGGCGGGACGGGGCAGGTCGGGCACCAGCAGCAGGACCGCCACGCCCGCCAACGCCGACAACACGCCGACGATGGGGAACAATGCCGCGGGCGTGGGTTCCAACATCTGCTGGTCAAGGAGCACGCTGACGACGACGGTGGCAACGCCAAAGCCGACGGTGCCAAAAGCGCGGTAGCGACCATAGCGGTGCGTGTCTTTGGCGAGGGCCGTCAACACCAGGCCGTCGATGAGGCTGTTGGCTGGATTGGCGAACACACCGTAGAGGGCGAACAGGGCGATAGCGGCCGTCGGCGTCGGGTGGTGGGCGAGGGCAAAGAAAATCGCGGCGCCGCTGGCGAGGGACATCAGCACCAGGGGGCGAGCCCCTCCCATGCGGTCGGCCAGCAATCCCCAAAACACCGGCACGATGGCGCCGGTCAGGCTGCGAGCGCCCCACATGGCGCCGATCACCGCCGGTCCGGCGCCGGCGTTCTCCATCGCGAGGGCGGTGAACGGCAACTGCAGCCCCATCGACCCGAACTGCAGCAGGTAGGTGACCGTCAGCCCAATGAGGGCCCGGCGACGGGTGGCGTCGTCGATGACGGGCTCGGGCACGGTGGAGGCATTCATGGTGGGCGCCGGGTGACTGGTATGGCCACGAGGAGGGAGGACCGCTCCTGCAGCACGCACGATGGGGCGTCAAGCAAGAGCGCTCGCTGTCGTCTTCGCCCGGCGCCAGGGACGACAGAGCGAGTTCCCGACGAGGCTCGGCGACACTGGCTTGCCACCTGCGGTCGGTGCGTCAGTGCGTGGGCGCCGGCACCTGATCACAGCGACGTCGTGCCGCGGCGTCGGCTTGCACTTGGCAGGACGGCGGCGGTACAGCACGACCATGACCACGCTCTACCCGCCCATCGAGCCCTACCATCGCTTCCATTTTCCGGTCTCAGACATCCACGAATTGTACGTCGAGGAGAGCGGCAACAAAGACGGCGTGCCGGTGGTCTTTTTTCACGGCGGGCCCGGCGGCGGCACCGACCCCACCCATCGCCGCTATTTCGACCCCGCTCGCTACCGCATCATCCTGTTCGACCAACGCGGGTGCGGAGCCAGTCGCCCGCACGCCGAGTTGACCGACAACACCACCTGGCACCTCGTCAAAGATGCGGAGCGCATTCGCGAAAAGCTGGGCATCGACACCTGGCATGTGTTTGGCGGTTCCTGGGGCAGCACCCTCGCGCTGGCGTACGCCGTCACCCATCCCGACCGAGTCAAGAGCTTGACTTTGCGAGGGATTTTCCTGATTCGACGGGCCGAGATTCAGTTCTTCTATCAGGAGGGGACCAGCTGGGTCTTCCCCGACTACTACGATGAGTACATCAAGCCGATTCCGCTGGAGGAACGCCACGACCTCGTCACGGCCTTCTACAAACGACTCACCTGTGGTGACCTGGCCATCGAGAATGAGGCCGCGCGCGCCTGGAGCGTCTGGGAAGGCTCGACGTCCAAGCTCATCATCGACGAAGGACTCATCGCCCGTACCGCCGGCGACGCCTTCGCCCGCCAATTGGCGCGCATCGAATGTCATTATTTCGTCAACAACGGCTTCTTCGCCTGGGACGGCTGGCTGCTCGACGAGGCCAAAAAGACCCTGCAGGGCATCCCCACGACCATTGTGCAGGGGCGCTACGACCTGGTGTGCCCCATGAAATCGGCCTGGGACCTCAAGCGTGCCCTGCCGGGTGCCTCCCTGGTGGTCGTTGCCGACGCCGGCCACTCCGCCGGCGAAAGCGGCATCGTCGACGCCCTCGTCAAGGCCACCGACCGCGTCGCTGCGCTGTAGCGTGCGTGTCGGACCGCGGCGTGTCCTGTGGCACATGCCGCGGTCCGGGGCGGAAAGCACGGTCATTCCAGTTGGTTGCGCCGATCCTGCCGGTTGAATCAATGCGCCCGGCGCGCCGTCTTTCATGAAACCCCGGACACCGCCCATGACACCCAAGGTCCTCTTCCCCCTCAGCTTGTTGACCCTGGCCGTCGTCGCCAACGTCGGTTGCGTTGTCGTCAACCAGGAGCCGCCCCCCGACCCCTACGGCGACATCGCCTTCAGCTGGTCGTTTGCCGGCGAAACCGATTGCGACCTCGCGGGCGTCGACGAGCTCGACATCGTCATCTTGCAGGGGGGCGAGGTCATGGAGGTCATCGAGCGCGAGCCCTGCGTCGGCAGCGGCCTCGTGCTGACGGATTTCCTGGCGGGCCGCTACGAGGTCGAGATCGACGCGTTCAATCGCCGGAGCGAACTGGTCTACAGCGGCGACTTCAGCATTCGCGTCGAAGGCGGACGCGAAAACGATGCCGGCGTCGTCATCCTCGACAGCCTGGGCCCTCCGCCCCCTCCGGCCACGGGCGACCTGGCCTTGTTCTGGGCATTTTTGTACCCGACCGACCAGCCCATCATTGATTGCGCGCTGGCCGGCGTCGTCGACGTCGACATCGCGCTGACTGGCCCCGCCGGCGAGGTCATCACCGAACGTTTTCCCTGCGGCGACGATGGCGCGACCTTCGTCAATCTGGGGGTCGGCCGCTGGAGCATGGAGCTCGACGCCTTCGGCTTCTATCGCAATCAGGATCTGCACCTGTACGCCACCGCGCTGACCGTCGATGTGGTCGCCGACGTCGAAACCGACCTGGGTGACGTGCCGTTGGCTCGCGACGACGACAGCTTTGCTGACATCCAGGTGGAGTGGGGCTTCAACGCCAGCTCATGTGCCGACGCCGGCATCGTTGACGTCGCCATCTCGATTCAGCGCACGGGGCTCGATCAACCCGAAGACACCACCACCGTCGCCTGTGATGCCCTGACTGAGCTGCGCCAGACCTTCGTGCCGGGCTCGTACACCATCCGGGTTCGGGGCCTTGGCACCGTCGACGCCTGGTCGAGTGCCGCCACCATCGACCTCGCCCCCAACACCCTCGCCGTCGTGCCCGTGCAGTTGGCGCCCGAGGCTTGACCCTGTCGCTCGGCCATCCATCGCGCGAAAAAACAACGAGGGCTGGGCCCTCGTTGATTTTTGTGCGCTGGGCAGGAGGCGGGCGTGCTCAGCGGCAGCGTGGGTCGTCGTCGGCGGGGACGACGGTGGTGTTGATGAACGAGGGCAGAGGGACGCAGCTGGTGTTGGTGAAGCACGCATAATCAAACGCCTGCGCGCCGCCGTGGCAGCTCAGGCAACTCCCGGCCGCATTGCCGATGTCGGTGGTGCCCCGTGCCGTGATGACCGACTCGCCGCTGTCGACGTTAAGCACCAGGAATTCCCAATCACCGGTCGCCGGAGAAAAGCCTCGACCTCGCTTGACGCTCGCTTCGCCGGGAAAAAGCTGGATGACGGTGCCGACCGGATAGCTGCCGAGGCTGCGCTGGCGGGCGTGGTCGACGGCTTCGTTTTGGTGACCCAGCGGATTCCACACGCGGCTGTGGCCCACGATGTCCCAGCGCTCGTCGCCGAGGCAGGTGAAGTCATCGTCGACGAGAAAGAGGTCTTCGCCGCTGCCGGCGTAGGTGTTTTCCCAGGTTTGGCGGGCGACGTCACCGCCGCAGCCGACGGCCACGCCCACGATGGCGACCAAGACGAGGCTGGCGCAACGCGCCGAAGAAGACGGGTGGTTCATGCGAGGTTCCGTTCGTCGATGACCATGGCTTGCAGCACGGGCACAATCAGGCCGTCGGCGGCATGGGATAACGCGGTGAGGGCCGCTGCGAATTGCCCATAGGCAAAGCCCTCCGTCGGGAGTTCGACGTTGACGAAGGCGTCGCCGTCGTCGTCGATGCCGACCTTGACCAGGCCGATTTGGCTGTTGGCGAGGGCAAGGAGTTTCAGCGCCACCGGACCGAAGCCGGCATCCGGCCCCTTGACGAAGGGATTGACGGTGAAAACCACCCAATGCTGGGTGACCCGCACCAGCGAGACAAAGGCCGCGTTCTTGCCGCGAAAGCTGCTGCGAAATGTGTCGTCGTCAAGCTCGACGAACAGCCAGCCATAGCGTCGAAAGAAGCGGGCGATTTCCGCGGGTGAGGTCGAGGGAGGCTCGGTGGTCACAGCACACGCTCGCTGGAGGTCCCGTCGTCGGTGTCGCTGACGACGGCCTCATCGAGGCGTTCTTTGAACTCATCGGCATAGTGCACGAGGGCCATGATGGCGTCTTTGAACTGGCTCATCGAGAAGTCGTCGGCGGGGAGTTCAACCGACAGGCAGACGTCGCCGTCGGGGTCGATGCTGAGCTTGGCCAGGTTGAGTTCGTGGTTGGCTCGCAACAGCGCGAGGTTGAGCGTGGGGCCCGGGGGAGTGTCGCCGGGCCTCTCGACATAATGCGGCACGGTAAAGGTCACCAGCAGCTTGGAGACCTTCACGAAGACGTCCCACGACCCCTTCTCGCCGGCAAATCCGGTACGGAACTCATCGTGGCGACGACGGTCGTACTGCCACCCGACCTGGTCGAAATAGCCGGGAATTGCG
>CAJBHN010001144.1 GCA_903952805.1 uncultured Myxococcales bacterium
CCTGCATGAGGCCCAAAAGGGAGGCGGGGTTTTCATCAAGGAGGAGGTCACTGAGGAAGACATCGCGTCGGTGGTGGCTCGATGGACCGGCATCCCGGTGCAGCGCATGCTCGAGGGCGAGGCCGACCGGCTGCTGAAGATCGAGGAGCGCCTCGGCGGACGCGTCGTTGGCCAGGACAAGGCCTTGAACGCCATCGGTGACGCCATCCGTCGCTCGCGCGCGGGTTTGTCCGACGAGAAGCGTCCCATCGGCAGCTTCTTGTTTCTGGGACCGACCGGCGTTGGCAAGACCGAGGTGGCCAAGGCCCTCGCCGAGCTGCTCTTTGACGACGACACGGCCATGGTTCGTCTGGACATGTCGGAGTACATGGAGAAGCACAGCGTGAGTCGGCTCGTGGGCGCGCCTCCTGGGTACATCGGGCATGACGAGGGCGGTCAGCTCACCGAGAAGGTCCGTCGTCGGCCCTATACGGTGGTCCTGCTCGACGAAGTCGAGAAGGCGCACCCCGACGTGTTCAACATCCTGCTGCAGGTCCTAGACGATGGGCGCCTGACGGATTCGCAGGGTCGCACCGTGGACTTCCGCAACACCGTGGTGCTCATGACGAGCAACATCGGCAGCCAGCACCTCATCCAGGGGGCCACACCGGCTGCTGAAGACCGTGTCATGCAGGAACTGCGGGGCCACTTCCGCCCTGAGTTCTTGAACCGGCTCGACGACATCATCCTGTTCCACGCTCTCGGCAAGGACCAGATCGAGCGCATCGTCGAGCTCCAGTTGGCTCTCGTGGCGGGCCGTCTTGAGAAGCGGGAACTGGGCCTGGAGGTCACCAAGGCGGCTCGTCAGAAACTCGCCGACCTTGGCTACGACCCCATCTATGGTGCTCGGCCCTTGAAGCGGGTCATCCAGCGGGAGGTCGCCGACCGCATCGCCCGGGCCCTGCTGGAAGGTCGCTTCCCCAAGGGCGACGTCGTCAAGGTCGACGTAAAGGGCGACGCCATCGTCCTTGACGTCGGCACCATGTGGGGCGCCACGCAGGCCCGCGCCACCGCCTGAAACGCACCTGCCTCCCGAGACAGACAAGCGCCCGCCACTGGTCCGAAGTGTCGGGCGCTTGTCTGTCCAAGGCAGCAGGCACCGGCGCTCAGGTGGCTTCGACCAGCTGGTGTTCCACGAGGCTCTTGTAGATGCCGCCGCGGGCCAGGAGTTCACTGTGGGTGCCGACGTCGGCAATGCGCCCCTTGTCGAGCACGACGATCCGATCGGCGTCTTTCACCGTCGACAAGCGATGGGCGATGACCAGGGTGGTACGCCCCTTCATCAGCGTCTGCAGCGCGTCGTGGACCAGGTGCTCACTCTCGCCGTCGAGGGACGACGTCGCCTCATCCAGGATCAAGATCCCGGGGTTGGCCAGCAGGGCCCTGGCAATGGCCAGTCGCTGCCGTTGGCCACCTGAGAGCTTGACTCCCCTCTCTCCGATCAAGGTCTGGTAGCCCTCGGGGAACGCCACCGCGAACTCATGGGCGTGGGCCAGGCGGGCAGCGCGCTCGACGTCGGCGTCAGAAGCATCGGGTCGGGCGTAGGCGATGTTGTCCTTGATGGTGCCGGAAAACAGCGTGGGCTCCTGGGCGACAATCGCCAAGCGCCCGCGCAGATCATGCAAGCGCAGCTGCCTGATGTCGACGCCGTCAATGCGCACGGACCCGGCGTTTGGATCAAAGAAGCGATAGATGAGGCCGGCGATGGTGCTCTTGCCCGCACCGCTGCGCCCAACCAGGGCGACGGTCTCGCCCGGCTTGATGGTGAGGTTGAAGCCGTCGAGGACGGTGACGTCGTCGCGGGCGGGATAGCGAAAGGTCACCCCCTCCAGTGCGACCGCGCCGACGTCGGGCCCCGACGTCGGCAGCGTCACGGGCTGCTCGGGATCGCGAATCTCTGGCTCGCGATCGAGGATCTCAAAAAGGCGCAGCGTGGCACCAGCTCCAGCCTGCAAGGACCCCCACAGATTGGCCAGACCCCCCAGCGCGAAGGCCACCATCGTGGTGTAGAGCAGGAAGGCCGTCAGGTCGCCCGCGCTCAATGTGCCGGCGATGATCTGCCGCCCGCCCAACCACAGCATCGCCGCCGTCGCCAGCCAGCCGGCAAAACTCATGGTGGCGATAAACAAGCCCCGCCACGACGACAATGTTAACGCCGCGCCAAAAAATTCCTGCACCTTGCCTGCGTAGACGTCGCTCTCCTTCTGCTCGCGACGAAAAGCCTGCACCGTCGCGATGGCACCAACGGTTTCTTGCACCTGGGCCGACGCCTCGGCGAGCCGATCTTGCACCCCCGACGACATCTTGCGGATGCGCTTGCCAAAGGTGAAGCCCACCACCAACACGGGGGGGACGATACACAGCATCAACAGCGTCATCTGCCAGCTCTGCAGCAACAGCATGACCATGCCGCCAACCAACATCACCACCTCACGCATGGCGATCGACAGTTCGCTGCCGACGATGTTTTGGATGGTGGCGGTGTCGGCGGCCAAACGCCCCGTCAGCTCCCCCGAGGGCCGCTCATGGAAGAAGCCCTGGGGCTGGGCAATCAAGCGAGCATACACTCGCGTGCGCAGTTCGGCGACGACGCGCTCTCCCAACCAGCTCATCAAATAGTGCCGCCACCAGGTCAGCAACGCACTCACGAGGAACACGCCCACGATGCCCAGTGCCATCAGGTCGAGGGTCTCGGTGGTGGTGTTGGCAAAGCCCTTGTCGATCGCCGCCCGTGCCGCCTGGGGATAGATGAGGTTCAAACCACTGCCCACCAACAGCACGACCGTCGCCGTCACAAAACGCATCCGGTGGGGTTTGAGCATCGGCAGCAGGCGCAACAGCACCGATACATCCCGGCTCTTGTGCTTGTCGGCGTCTTCTCGTCTGCCCATGATCGTGTCCATGCTTCTGCCTGCGCGGCGGCCTGCGCGGGCGATCGAATTCAGCCCCACCGTGGTCGAACGGTGACGCCTGCTCAAGCGCTCGTTCCCTGAAATTGACCTGACGGCGACCCATGGACCATCCACGGGGCTGTGGTACGCCAGGGTAGTGACCTCGACCACATTGACCAGCACGCCATCACGATGGTGGCAGATCCCTCGCGCCACTGAAGCCGTCGCCGGCTGGCACGTGTCTCCGCTTATCGACGTCGTCGCCTACCACTTCAGCTGGCTGTTCATTCTGTTGCCGCTCGCGCTCGCTGGCGAGTCCCACCCGACGGACTACCTGGCCCTGTGGGCCATCGGCATCACCACGAGTTTCGTCCATCGTCACGTCACGATGCCCTACGTGTACTTCGATGCGGGCGTCTTTCAGGCCCACAAGCCCCGGTTCACGCTCATCCCGGCGGTGCTGCTGGCCGGCTTCATCGCTTCTGTGGTCCTGCAGCAATGGACGGCCCCCGCCCGCTTCTTCACCCATCTCGACATCGCCGTCGCCATCGTCGCCGTAGGCGTCGTCGTTGACGTCTGGCGACGTGAGCGGCGAGCTGAAGTCATCAGCAACCGGACGTTGATGGCTGCAGGCGCGCCGTTTGGCGTCGCCGTTGTCGCCGGTGGCCTGCTCTTGCCCGCACACCACGACGCCTTCCTGGGCATCGTGGCCGGCTGCGCCGTCGCCGCCGCCGTCGTCGTGCTGCGGGGACCAGCGCGCGTCGTGGCCGTGGGCGTGGTGGTTGGCGCACTGGCTTTGCACGTCAGCGGGC
>CAJBHN010001145.1 GCA_903952805.1 uncultured Myxococcales bacterium
GCCCAAGGCCGCGGGGGCCCGGGGCCGAGGCATGGCGCCGCCGCCGCCGCCGTCCCCCAAGGTGAGATCGTCGCCGCCCGACAACGTCCCCATGGAGCTGGATGCGGCGCCGTCGATGGCGTCATCGATGCCGATGTCGCTGGCGGCGTCGATGGCGTCGATGGCCCCGCCCCGCGGTTCCTCCAGGGAGATGGCGCGCCGCCGCAGTTCGAAGGCCTACGAGCGGGAGCGTGAGGAATCCGACGACGACATGGCCGGCATGGCCTTTGGCGGCGGTGGTGGTGCTTTCCCCGAAGGTGCCGCTCCCGACGAGCCCGCCCCTGACGAGTCTCTCATTGACGAGGTGCCGCCGCGGCTGCGCACCAATGGCCTGCGCATGGTCTTCGCCGACGGCGGCTCCGAGCGTGGCCTGCTGAGGCCGATGAATCTGCGCCAGCGCCTGGCCTGGCTGCTCGACGTCGCCGACCTCGACGACGTCGCTGGCGACGCCCGCCGTGCCGAGGTCGAGCGCGCGCTCGATGCCCTTGAGGCCGCCGAAGATCGCCTGCGTCAACGACCGTTGCCGCCCGGCACCCAGGCGGTCGCGGGGGCCCGCGGCCGTACCTTCACCAGTGGGGCCCGCGCCACCATCGCCAGCGATGGCCATGAGCACCGTGTCGAGGTTCATCGCGAGGAGGGGCCCGCCGAGATCGTGCACCAGGCGGTCGCTCGCGAGTCTCTCGACGTCTGGCGCGTCTGTCGCTTCACGCCGACCGGGGCCCTGCCCAGTGGACCCGTGCAGGTCTCGGTCAACGACGCCTTCGTCGTCGCCGGCCGCGTCGATGGCAGTGCCGGCGCCGCGATGAGCTTCAATCTTGGCATCGACCCCGACGTGCGCATCGAGTCTCGCACGCCCCACATCAATCAGACCGAGAAGGGTCTGATGAGCGGCACCACCCACGTGGAGCACCACGTCGTCACGATGCTGCGCTCCACCCGGTCCGAGCCCGTGCGCCTGACCATCTTCGATCGGCTGCCGCGCCCCGACGACGACGTCAAAGACCTCTCCGTCGCCCTCGTCGCCAGCACCCCGCCCCTGCAGCAGACCGATCGGGGACCCGACGGGACTCTGCTGCGTGGCGGCGTCAGCGTCACGGTCACCCTCATGCCGGGCGACACCATGCGCCTCGAGCACACCTACACCCTTACCCTGCCGGCCAAACTCGAAGTGGTCGGCGGCAATCGTCGGGAGTGACAAACATGACAACCACGACGACACAGACCGCAGCCATCATCGCCGACGCCGTCGTCAGCCACGTCACCGTCTACGAGGACCGCGCCGAAGTCACCCGCCGGGCCACCGTGCGCCTGCCGGCCGGGGCGAGCGCCGTTGAATTTCGCGGCTTGTCGCCGCTCATCGACGAAGGCCGGGTCACCGCCCGCTTCGACGCTGGCAGCGCCGACGTCGGCCACGTCGACGACGTCGTCGTCGACCGCCGCCATGCCCGGGACGGCGGTGATGCCATCGAACGTCGGCGCCTGCAGAGGGCCGAAGCCCAGGCGACCCTGCAGGCCGAGCACGCGCCCCTGCTCGACGCCCAGGCCAGCGCCGAGGACCATCGCCGTGCCGTCGAGTCCCTTGCCACCGTGGCGGCGTCGGCCCGGGCCCGCCGGGCTGGTCGTGGCGACGTCGACGTCGTGGGCGCCGCCGCCGACGCGAGCCGCCTGCAGCAAGCCCTGGCCGCCGCCGACGAGCGCCTCATCGCCGCTCGCATGGCGGTCCAGCGCAGCGAACTGCGGCAGACATCGCTGTCGTCGACGCCCATCGACGCCGGCCAACGCAGCAGGCGCGTCTGCGACGTGACCCTGCGCGTGTCGTCGGCCCAGGCCGCCGAGGTCACGCTGGTGCTGTCGACGGTGCTGCCGTGCGCGGCCTGGCGTCCGTCGCATGAAGCGGCTCTCCATCGCGATGGCGACGACGCCAGCGCCGGCTCCATCGCCTTCGTCGGCCATGCCGCGGTCTGGAATCGCACCGGCGAAGACTGGCGGGGCACGTCGCTGACGTTGTCGACGGCGCGACCGTCCCAGGGGGCCGAGCTGCCCGCCATCATCGAAGACCGGCTGCGCCTGCGCACCAAGACCGCCGAAGAAAAAAAGACGATCGTCGTCGAGCACCGAACACAGGCCATGCCGAAGGACGCCACCCGCGGCGGTGCCCCCGGCGTCGACGACGGCGGCGAGGTGCGCGCCTTCACCGTCGGCAACGTCGTCATTCCCGACGACGGCCGGCCCCACCGCGTCGAGCTGTTTCGTTTCGGGGCTCCCTGCGCGCTGGTGCGCCTGGCCATCCCCGAGAAAGCCGAGCAGGTCTTTGTGCGCGCGAGCTTCAAGAACGCCGGCACGGCGCCACTGTTGGCGGGCCCCGTCGCATTGAGCGACCGCGGCGCCTTCCTCGGCACCGGCGACATCCTGTACACCGGCGTCGGCGAAGCGCTCGACCTCGCCTTCGGCTCCGACGACGGCCTGCGGGTCTCGTATGCGCGCACGCACATCGAGGAGAAAAAGCTCATCGGCAAAAACATCCAGCATTGGGTGCAGGAGGCCACCGTGACGTCGACGCGGCCCACGTCGTCGTCGGTGCAACTGGTGCTGCGTTTGCCGGTGTCCGAGCTCGCGCAGGTCAAGGTCGTCCATTCGGCCGCCCACAGCACCGTGCCCGAGCCGACGCTCGACGCCCACGGCGTCGTCAAGCTGCCGGTCACCGTCGAGGGCGGCCACGACAAGACCGTCGCCCTCGCGTTCTTTTTTGACCTCGCGGGCGACGTTCGTTTGCCCGACCCCTGGTGATTGATCATGGACTTCGCTCCCTCCGCCCGCGCCCTTGAACTCGCCGCCCGCACCCGTGCCTTCATGGATGACGTCGTCATGCCCCGTGAATCGGAGGTCATGCGCCACGGCTTTTCCACCGCGTTGCCGACTCTGTTGCCGCTGCGCGACGAGGCCAAGCGCCGCGGACTGTGGGCGCCGCAGTTGTCGACGTCGTTGGGCGGCCTCGGGCTGAGCCTGGTCGAACTGGCCTTCGTCGGTGAGGTGCTCGGCGAGAGCCCGCTTGGTCATTGGGCGGTGAACTTCCAGGCTCCCGACGCGGGCAACATGGAGTTGCTGCACCTTGCCGGCACCGAGGCCCAACAGGCCCGCTTCCTCGAGCCCCTGGCTCGCGGCGATATCCGCTCCTGTTTCGCCATGACCGAGCCCGACCGCCCGGGCAGCAACCCCACCTGGATGGAGACGACGGCGACCAAAGACGGCGACGACTACGTCATCAACGGCCACAAATGGTTCACCACCGGTGCCGACGGCGCCGCCTACGCCATCGTCATGGCCGTCACCAACGACGCCGCCAAGAGCCACGAGCGGGCGTCGATGTTCCTGGTCCCCATGGACACCGCCGGCGTGGTCTTTGTCCGCAACCTCCCCGTCATGGGCGAGGCTGGCGGCGATTGGGCCAGCCACGCCGAGCTTCGCTTGGAGAATGTGCGGGTGCCGTCGTCAAATCTGCTCGGCGAGGAGGGCAGGGGCTTTGCCCTCGCCCAGGAACGCCTCGGCCCCGGCCGCATCCATCACTGCATGCGTTGGCTGGGCATCTGTCGTCGTGCCTACGGCCTTCTCGTCAAGCGCGCCGTTGAGCGGCCCCTGCAGCCGTTTCGAGCCCTCGGGCACCAGCAGGTCGTGCAGCATTGGATCGCCGAGAGCGCCATCCAGATCGAGGCCGCCCGCTTGATGGTCCTGAAGGCCGCCTGGACCATCGACAGCCATGGACAAAAGGCCGCCCGTGACGACGTCGCCATGATCAAAGTGATGGTGGCCCGCACCCTGGGTGACGTCCTCGATCGAGCCCTGCAGGCGCATGGGGGCTACGGCCTCATCGACGATTTGCCCCTGGCCTGGTTCTTTCGGCACGAGCGCGCCGCCCGCATCTACGACGGCCCCGACGAGGTGCATCTGACGTCGATCGCGCGCCGCATCCTGTCGGCCAGGGGCCTGCCGGGCTGACTCAGCCTTCGTCGACGAGGGACCGATACAGCAGGAACTTCGTCGCCTGGTTGGCCGGGTCGTGGCGCGTTTCGCCAAAGCCAGCCTCGATGGCGTCGAACTCGGTGCCCAGAAACAGGGTGCCGGCGACGACGTGCGCTTCGAGTTCGTGCAGTGGCAACCGATAGGTGACGATGACGTCGGGGGCCTCACCGGTTGCAGCGTCTGCTTCGCTGTCTTGGAACTCGGCCGCCTTGGCGGCGTCAAAGCCAACGAAGGTGGCCTGATTTTGCGCGCCCAGCATGTCTGCCAACTGCGCTGCGACGTCAGTGCGGGGCGCTGCTTCGTCGAGGGCAGCGAGCACGCTCTTCACCTCGGCACTGACGCCGTCGTCATAGCGCGTGACCACCGATTCGATGCGCGCGCGCTCGGTGGATGTCATCGGTTCGTGCAGTGCTCCAGCGAGGAGATCGCGAATGAACCGTTGGACCTCGCGCTCGGAGCGGGCACAGCCGCGATACGCCGTGATGTGGCTGGCGCCGTCGGCCTTGTCTCGCAGCAACGCCAGCACTTGTTTGGAGCCGCCGTCGACGTGCAAGCGCGGCGCTTCACCGTCGACAAGGACCGTGCCTGATGGATGGCTGCCCCGCAGATCCACCCAGGGCATGCGGTGCGTGAACTTTTCGAGATCGAAGGTGCCAACGTGCGCCAGGTTCCCCCGGACCTCGTTGAGGTAGAGCGTGCTGCGCATGAAGTAGGCGTCGGGGAACAGGCAACCCTGGTAGAGAGACACCGGCATCGGCGACAAGGTGACGGGCGTGGTCTCGCTGCGGTTGAGTTGGGCCTGGGTCAGCGCGACCTTCCCGAACAAGTCTCGCCACGTCTCGCCAGCGTCGACCATGTCCTTGACGCCGAAGAACGCATCGAGAGGATGCTCCAGAAGGTCCTCCAGGCCGCTTCGCGGGTGGTCGGCCAACAGACGTGCTTCAACGGCGAGGATGGCGACCTCGACGGCCGCCAGCGTGACGCGTGGTCGAGAGGCTTGTCCAACAGCAGCGCGGGCGTTCGCGAGGCGGGTGGCCAGTGGGCTCGCCCCCGCGATGGGCGCAGGCAAGGCGACGAGGGGGCCGGCGACTTTCAGCGCGCCATGGGCCTCATTGGCGTCGGTCCACGTCGTCAGCACGTCATCGCGAACCTGGGCGGTGGGCACCAGCGGCAGTGGGTGGGCGACGTTGGCGACCGATCGGGATCGGTCCGTGGTCGACGACGACGTGGCCTTGGCATGGTCCTGCGCGGGGGCGGCCTCGTTCGCCACGGTGCGGGAGGCGGCGAGGGGCGGTTGGCGGATGTTCACGGAGGCGATGATAGTCACGCTCCGCAGCCCTCTCAATCGGGAAGCATGGCGTCAGTCGGCGTGGTCGAGGGCCACGACGCGCATGTCGTTGTCGGTGGCGCCCGCGTGGACGGTCGGCCCATCGGATCAACGACCCGTGCTTGATGACGTGATCAATGGAGCATGGCGTCGCGAGGAGATGGGCAAAAAGCATGGGCGCCAAACGGCGCCCATGCTTCGATCACCATCGCATCCAGCAGCGTCAGCCGGTGCGAATGCCCACTAGCCGGACTGCTTGAAGACGAACGGATAGTTGACGATGACGATGCCGCCTCCCTTGGGCTTGGGGAACACCCAGGTCTTGATGCGCGACGCGAGGCAGTTTTCGACGTTGGGGTTCTTCATCTGGGTCTCGGCGGGGGTCGCTTGCATGACCTTGCCTTCGCCGTTGATGACCCATTTCATGACGATCTTGCCGTACAGACCGGGCGTCTTGGTGAGTTCAGACTCGTAGCAATAGCGAATCTGACCCGCGTGCTCGCGCACGATGCGACGGATGATCTCCGGGTCGAGGGAACCCAAGATGACCGGCGTACCCGTCGTCATGCTGATGTCGCGGTCACCTTTCTTGCCCAGGCCACCTTCGCCGCTGCCGTAGCCGGTCTCGCCGCTGCCACGCCCGCGGGTCCCGATCTTGCCAGTGCCGAGGGTGCCGACGCCGACGCCGCCGCCGCCGGGGCCGCCCCCGCGGAGACCGAGGCCACCGCTGCCATATCCGGCCGCCACCTTGGCGCCATCGATGCCGCCGAGAGCGGCTTCCAAGGCGCCGCCCTTGGCATCACCACCAAAAAGAGCAGCCATTCCTGCGCTGCCCTTGTCGCCAAAGAGGGCGTTCATCTTGCTGGCGACGACTTGTTCGTCGGTGGGCTTTTCCTTGGCCTTGGTGGCCATCTTGCCCTTGTCCTTCTTTGGGTCGGCTTTCTTATCACCCGCCTGACCGGCTTCCTTGGCTGCCGCCTGCTTCTTCTCCTTGGGACCATTGAGCTTGTTGAGAAACGCGTTGTCCTTGGGGGGAGGCTTCAGGATCATGGTCTGGAAGCGCGTCGGGTTCGTCAGCAGGTCGTCGTCAAGGTTGTCCATACCGACGGGGTAAAAGACCGTCGTGGCGATCATTGCCGACATGGCAAAAAACGTGACCAGGGCAGCATTGGCCCACAGCGCGTCGAAGAAAGGAATCACCGGGACGACACGAGATTTGGAGACCGCTCGGACTTCCAGTGTGTGATAGCCGATGACAATCGACACTGCCGTGTCGTCGGTGAGTGCGACCGCCATGCAATCGCCGTCTGGGACGGCTCCGGCTTGCGACAACGGAACAGACTGCCCGCCGCGGCTGATAGTGCCCGACATGCCGTCCTTGAATCGCACCTTCCAGCCCTGACCTTGCTGCGACGTCACGAGGTTGAAGGACCCGCCGTCAACAGGGACAAACAGGTTGTCGCCTGTATCCTTGCCAATGGAGAATGCCGGCGTGGCTTTGATGCGTTTGACGTCGGTGACCGTGCCGCCCCAGCGCAGGGTCACTTCGATAAAGCGGTTGTCTGGTGTGATCGAGTCTTCAGCGATGGGCGGCAGCGAAGGCAGCAGCGAAGCTACCGGCATCGGCGGAGCGACTCGCTTCGGAGGTGACGACACCGTTGCTTTCGCTTCAACGGGCTTGGTTGGGTGAGCCGCCGCATTCACGGCGGCCGTCGTCGTCGTCGTCGATGCACTCGCGGCAGCATTCGACGGCAACGCACTCGACGAGACCGCGGGTTGAGGCCCAAGCGACTCCAAGGCGACGTCGATGGCGCCGACGTTGAAGACTTCGGTGGTCGGCGCGGGTACCGATGACTGGAGTTCGGCGCGCAATGCGGCCACGTCGGTTTCGCCCGACTGAAAGATCCCCACGTTGGGAGCCGCCGGCGCTGGCGAGTCGACGCCAGACAGGTCGCGCGCCGTTTCGGTGACCGGGGATGCCGGGCTGACGGGCGCGCCACCGGCGAGGGCTGCGAGCTCCGCTTCGTCGAGAATCACCATCAGCCGCGAGTCACCCAAACCGATTTCGTCGCCATGCTTGAGGCGCATGCGGCTGATTTTCTCACCATTGACCCGCGTGCCCTCGACCGAGCCCATGTCGATGATGGCCGCTTCCTTGTTGTCGGCGACTTCGATCACCGCGTGGATCCTTGACACCTTTGGGTCTTCAAGGCGCAGGTGCGCAGAGGCAAGCCGCCCAATCTTGATGATGTCCCGCTCAAACACTTGCGTGTCGAGGAGCTCTGCGCCCCTGTGTATTCGGATGCCAATTGGCCGTGCCATTCGGTACTCCCTCGTTCCTTCGACTGACCCCTGGGCTGCCCGAAGGGTTCCCAACATTCGTTCGGGGCGTTCAAGACGGTTCAGCACCCTGTGTGGAAACCGCCATCCGTGAAGCTGCAACGGCTACAGGTCAGCGACCGACGCCAACACCTCGCGACGGAAATCCGTCCGTATGCGGATCAGGCTCTTGTGGCGGACCTTCTTGCGGCCCTCCACGTATGCGCCGTCCGGCACCTTGAGGTCGCCTTCAATGGTGTCGTCCTCGAAGTTGATCACCGTCTTGCGTTGGTAGGAGACGCCACCTTCAGAGTTTGAGCCCTCGTCTTGGGCTGCGGCCGATGCCGCGAGCGACAGGGCAAGGAGGACCACATGAACTCGTCGCATATCGCACCTCACAACTGCACAAGGGTACCACTTTTGGCTCACTACCGCTTGACCGTGGCCCAGAAAAGTGGGGCTGGTATCGACGCTTGACATCAGGACAAGCGCTCA
>CAJBHN010001146.1 GCA_903952805.1 uncultured Myxococcales bacterium
GCTGCATGACCTGGCCCCGGTGCCCCGACCCGTCGCGTGAGCGCCGCCTCCATTGTGGCCCGCGTCATCCGCTGGGCTTTTGCGCCCAGGCCCGGTGGGACACCGCGCGTTCTGCCTGGCAACGGTCGAGCCGGGCCAACCTGACGTCGACCAAGACGCTGCGCGCTGGATGAATCGAAGCCATGTCGTTACACCTCCACCAGCGATTCTCGGGTGACGGGCAGGCGTCGGTCGGGGTGTGGAGCAGGCATGGGTTCTTCATGCCGGGATTCATTCGAGTCGGCTGGCAAGTCCCGTGATACCGGGTGGTCGAGGGGCTGAAGGGCCTCACAGGGAGCATGATGGCAGCGGACAACGCACTCGATCAGGCTGAGAAACGCTTTTTTGCGGAGTCGCCGGTCCTCGTGTGCCTGGCTGGGCTCGACGGGATGTTCATTCGCCTCGGCGGACCGTGGACGGCGTTGCTGGGCTGGACGAACGAGGAATTGCTGGCCCGCCGCTTCCTCGACTTCGTCCACCCTGACGACGTCGACAAGACGGTCGCCGTCCTCGACGGCCTCGGCAAGGGCTTGGTGGTGGCGAGGTTCAGCAATCGCTATCGCACCCGCGCCGGAGGGTGGGTGGTCTTGCAGTGGGATGCCCACGCGCCCAAAAACGGCGTCGTTCTCGCCGTTGCGCAGGACGTCACCGACGTGGTTCAGCGTGACGCAGCGCTCAAGCGGCGCACCGCCGTCCTCGAAGTCGTCGACGACCTCCATCGGGGCTATGTCCGCCGCGGCGTCGATGGCCTCCAACTGCAGTCCACCCTGGAGACGCTCTCGTTGCTGACGCGCGCCGGGTCGGCGTTCTTTGCCCGCGTCGCTCTCCCTCCGGGAGGAGCCGCGCGCCTCACCCTGCTCGACCTGTTTTCGAGCGAAGGGCTGACGCTCAGCGAGGCTGAACTGCACGATCCCACCGCCCCCTGGGCGGAGGTGCTGCATGCGGCCGCTCCCCTTGCGCGCCTGGCAGCAGCGCAGTCCCCCTCACACCAGCCTCCCGCCCCCGAGCTCGACCCGGAGTCGTCGTCACCACCCGCGCCGCCCTCGCTGCTGACGCCCCAGAGCTTTCTGGGCCTGCCGATCGTCGCCGACGGGGTCATGGTGGGGGTCCTTGCCCTGTTCAACGCCCCGGGCGGCTTCGGAGACGACGACGCTGCCCTCTTGGCGCCTGTCTGCAGCGCCCTGGGACCGATGCACGAGATCCAACGGAGCCGCGAGCGTGAGGCGCTCATGGGGCGTGAAATTCATCGTTGGTCCTCGTTGGCGCAGGCCACCATCGACGCCACCTCCGTCATCGTCATCGTCACCGCCCCGCGCGGCACCATCTCCTGGATGAGCTCCAACGGCTTGCGCATGCTCGGTGGCAGCTCGGTCGACCAATTCGCCTCGACGCAGTTCGCCGGCCTTGTCGACGTCGAAGAACTGGCCGAGGCCCGGTGGCGCTACATTTCTCAGTTTGGCTACCTGCCGGAGAGCGACTTTCTGCTGGTCTGCCTCGGCGCCGAGAGTGCACCGACTCGGCACAATTGGACCTACGTCTCGCTGTCTGGGGTGCGCTATCCGATGGAGGTTGTGACCAGCGCCTTGAAGGACGACGCTGGGATCCTCTTGGGATGGACCATGGTCGCCCAGGAGCAGGCGGCGTCCCAGGCGGCTGAGGCCGAAAAGCTCAGGCTGGCCCAGCTCGAGGGGCAGCTTGAAGAGCTGCGACGGCGCGAGTTTGAGGCTGCGCGCATCAGCGAAACCTACGAATACGTCGGGGCGAGTCGGTCGCTTCGTGAATCCCTCGACGTCATCGCGAATTTTCTGCCGCGCATTTATCTCGAGCACACGCCGTCGCTGCTTGTTCCGCGTGGCGAAGGTGCCACGAGCTCCGCACGCGCCCAGGTGGGGCAGTGCGTGACCGTCGGTGTTGGCGACTGTTGGAGCCTCAAGACGGGACAAGTGTTTGTCAGCGAGCCGCATTCGCTGCGATGTGCCCATATCGACGACGACGACGGCGCCTGGGTTTGTGTCCCCCTGTCTGATGGTGTTCGCACCGTTGCCGTCTTGTCGATGCGGCAGCCACAGACGGTGTTGCGACACACTGAGTCTGAGCGGGAGCAACAGCGACGCTCCACCAATGGCCTGGTCAACCAGGCCGGCCAGTTCTCCAATGTGCTCGCCAACCTTCGGCTGCGCCGGACGCTTGAGGAGCAAGCCACCCAAGACCCCCTCACCGGTGCCGTCAACCGTCGTCAGCTCGAGCGTGAGTTGCGCATGACGGTCAGTCGCCACCAAAAGATTGGCTCGCGCTTCGCTGTGTTGATGGTCGACGTCGACCACTTCAAAAAAATCAATGATCAGTTTGGTCACGATCGCGGTGATCGCGTGCTGAGTGGCCTGGGGGCCATCTTGCGGAAGCGCTTGCGCACCAGTGACGTGCTCGCCCGCGTCGGCGGCGAGGAGTTTGTCATCGTGCTGCGCGACATTGAGGCCCGTGATGCCGTCACGGTTGCCGAGAGCCTGCGCGCCGTCATCGAAGGGGCCGACCTCATCGGTGAGGGGCGCCCCTGTACCTGCTCCATCGGCCTCGTCCACGTGGAGCATCTCACCTCGACCACCGACGAGCTCATGCGCGCCGCCGACCGGGCGCTGTATGTCGCCAAGTCGACCGGGAGGAACCGGGTCGTCGTGGGGAGTGTTGGTGGTGCCGAAGCCAATGATGTCGGTTCCGACGGGGCGCCGTCGTCGCCGTCGCCGTCGTCGCCGCCGTCGCCGTCGTCGTCGCCGCCGTCGTCGTCGTCGGTGGACTCCAATCGGTCCAAGGGGAGCGAACATGTCGCATGATGCAGTGGATGCGGGTACCGAGCTGGCGTCGCCGATCGTCGTCGACGATGCATTCATCGCTGCCGGGCAGGCCGCACTGCAGGTGCTGGAGGTGCGCGGGGAATGCCTGATTGTGTGTACGGCCGACCGGCGCATCGTCGCCGCCAACGCGGTCGCCGATGACCTGTTTCGCGTCGGGAGGGGGGAACTTGTCGGTCGCTGCGTCGAGGAGCTCATTTCCGAACCGCTGCGAGAGCGACATGCGGAGTACGTCGCCCGATTCGTGTCCGCGACGGCGGACACCAGGGAGATGGGGAGTCGGTTTCGGCCGATTACGGCCCGGCGCCTGACGGGCGGCGACTTCACGGTGCTCGCTCGCATCCACCGCGTCCCGCGCACCAACCCGTTGTTGCTGTGTGTGAGCATGATCGAACTCAGCGACGAGGGAGCGTTGCAGCGTGAGCTGAGCGGCACGTCGTCGGTGGCCGGCCTCATTGCCCAGCAGTTGTCCATCGGCATCGTGCTGCAGTCGTCGACAGGGGCTATCATCGAGGTCAACGCCGCCGCGGAGCGGATCCTCGGGCTTTCTCGCGACCAAATGATGGGACGAACGTCGGTCGACCCGCGCTGGCGTTCGGTGCGTATCGACGGCGTTCCATTCCCTGGCCACATCCATCCCTCGATGCGGGCGATTCGAGAGGGTGGCATTCAACGAGATGTGATGGGTGTCCACAAGCCCGAGGGCGCCGTCAGCTGGATCGAGATCGAGGCCCGCCGGCTGGTCGACACGCCCGACTCGGCGGTGTTCGCTTCCTTCATCGACGTCACGGCCGTGCGCGACAGCGAGGCCAGGCTGACGGCGGCCCTGCAACGGCAAGACGTGCTCACGCTGCTGTCGTCGGAGGCCGTGCTCACGGTGGATGCGTCGTTTACGGTGACGTCAGCGTCGGGGACGGCCGGTCGGCTCCTTGGATTCGGTGAGGCCGCGGTCGTCGGGCAGCGCCTCCCGTCGTGGTCGGCAACGAGTGCGACTTGTTCTAAA
>CAJBHN010001147.1 GCA_903952805.1 uncultured Myxococcales bacterium
CCCCGACCGGTTCGGCCGCGCGGCCGAGGCCGACCTCGACGGGGGCCACGACGGGGACCTCGGCGGCAACCGCGGCCGGACCACCAAGCGTCATCAGCGAGGGTGATGTCAGAAAAGCGGCGATGGTCGGCGTCGTCGTCGTCGTCGCGGTCGTCGCGCTGGTGATCCAATTGCTGCGTCCCACGCCCGAGCCCGACCTGCCGTTGGTCCGCTTGCCCATCTCGGCTGCTGACTGCGTGCGCCTCAAGAGTGTGGGGCGAGCCCTGCATTGTGAAGCGCCCGCGGCGAGCCTGAATGGGCTGGCCGCCGCCGATCGAGAGGCGCGCCTGCGTGAGACCCGCGCGGTGGCCCGCGCCGGCGGCTTTGAGCAGGTCGTGTTTGAAGACAAGGGCCGGGTATGGCGGGTCACCCAGCTCCGCGATGCGCCGGCGACGACCACCACCGGCACCGCCGTCCCCACCGGCACCGCCGTCTCCCCTGCCAAACGCTGAGACCGTCAGCGTTTCGACAGGGCTGGTCCCTCGCAGAAGATGTCAGCCAGCGCGAGCCACTCGGCGTCGACGACCTTGCGCTGCCTGGTGGCCTCATTCAGGGGCAGGTCGACGATGCGGTCGGCCTGCAGCGCCACCATGCGGCCGCTCTTGCCCTCGTGCAGCAGTTCCATGGCTCGCACGCCAAAGCGCAGGGCCAGCACCCGGTCTCGTGCGGTGGGCGTGCCGCCACGCTGCACATGGCCAAGGACCGTGACGCGGGATTCGATGCCGGTGGCGTCTTCGATGCAGGCGGCGAGGTGGGCGCCAATGCCACCCAGACGGGGACGACCAAAGGCGTCGGGCGCCTTGTTGGTCAGCACGAGGTGGGCTTCCTTGGCGTCGGCCTCCTGGATCAGGGCGCCCTCGGCGATGACGACGATGGAGAACAGCTTGCCCTCGGCGCGACGCATCAAGACCACCTTGGTGATCTCCTCCACCGTCGTGGGCCGCTCGGGCACCACCACGACGTCGGCGCCGCCAGCGAGGCCGGCGTGGATGGCGATCCAGCCCGCATGCCGTCCCATGACCTCGACGACCATGACCCGCTCATGGGCCTCTGCCGTCGTGCGCAGCCGGTCGATGAGTCCGGTGGCGACCTCGATGGCGGTGTCGAAGCCGAAGGTGACCTCGGTGCCCCACAGGTCGTTATCGATGGTCTTTGGAACGCCGACCACGCACAGCCCCCGGTCGTGGAACTTGCTGGCCAGGCTCAACGTGCCCTCGCCGCCGACCGCGATCAGCCCGTCGAGCTTCCAGGCCGCCACGGCGGCTTCGACGCGCTCGGCGCCGCCTTTTTCCTGAAATGGGTTGACCCGGGTGGTGCCCAAGATGGTGCCGCCCTCATGAAGGATGCCGCGGGTGCGAGCCCGGGTGAGCACCTCGGTGTCGTTGTCGAGAAAGCCACGCCAGCCGCCGCGGACGCCGAGGACCTCGACCTCCAGCTGCTCAGCTCGGGTCACGACAGCGCGGATGACCGCGTTGAGGCCGGGGCAATCGCCGCCGCCGGTCAGGATGCCGATCTTTTTCATGGTGCTCATGCCGTGGTGCTGTCGCCGACGGCGCCATCCCGCAAGGGGTATCCACCGCGACCCCGGAGTCCCCCGGGGACCAGGCCAGCCCGAATGAAAAGCCCTCACCCGGGCCATCCCGTCTGGACCCATGCTATCCACGAGGCCATGCGAATCGCGAACACGGCGGCCTCCGCACCCGGCTCCAAGCCCACCACCGCGACGACGTCCACCACGTCCACCACGCCTGCCACGCCCGCCGCCGAGACGGCCATCGAAGGTTTGTCAGACCTCCAGGCGCAGCAGTCGGCCTCGCCGGCGGCGGGTGCTTTTCAGTCGTCGCCGTCGTCGTCGTTGTCGTCGTCGTCGTCGCCGTCGTCGTCGTCGTCGTCGCCGTTGACCGGGGACGGTCTGCACAAGGGCATGCACGGTCCGCAGGTGCATGCCCTGCAAGCGGCCCTCAACGCCTACGGCGCATCACCGGCGTTGGCGACCGACGGCGACTTCGGCCCCCGCACCGATCGGGCTCTGCGGCTGCTCCAAAACGACCTTGGCCTGCCCGTCACCGGGACCCTCGACGCCGCCACCCTGGATGCCATGGGCCGACGCCCCCCTGGCGGCTTCGAGGTGCTCGCCACCACCGGGCTGCCGGCGGCTGGCAGCAAGGCCTCTGCGCTGGCCCAGGCGGCCCAGCAGGCGGCGGCCCGCCGCGACACCCTGGGGCGTTGTGCCGGCGGCGTGGGTGACGCCCTGGAAGCCATTGGCGTCAAGGTGCGGGTGCCCTCCGCCTATCTGTACGCCGAGCAGCTCGCCGGCGATGCGCGCTTTCACGAGGTCTTCGTCGACCGCCATGAGCTGAAGGATCTGCCCCCCGGTGCGGTCGTGGTCTGGGGCAAAAGCGGCAACCATCCCCACGGCCATGTCGCCATTACCGTTGGCGGTGGAAAAGAGGCCAGCGACCACGTGCAGGCCATTCGTGGTGGCAGTTACGGCGGTGCGTGGGGCGGCGGCGTCACCACCGAACAGAACTTCCGGGTCTTTGTCCCCGATGAGGAGAACTGATGCGTTTGTGGTGTGGTTTGTGGTGTGTGTGTGTCCTCGCGGTCGTTGTGGGTGGATGTCCGACCGCTCAGGTCGATCAGACCAATCCGCCGTCGCCGTCGCCGTCACCCTCACCGTCACCGTCACCGTCGTCGTCACCGTCGTCGGCGGCGTTGCCTGAGCCGACGGCGCCGGCCACCGTGCCGCCGCCACCGACGCCCGAGCAAGCCATCGTCGTCGTCGAGCAGTTCTACGCGCAGTATCGAGACGCGCTGACGCCGGGCTTGATGGCCATGTTCAGCCCAGCGCAGCGCGCCCGCGCCACCAGCCATGCGGCCCAATGCGCCGCGGTTTCCAAGCAAATCGCGGCCGGCAAGGACATCGAGCTCCCCGCTGCCTGCGAGTCGGACCCCTACCTCTGCGCCCAGGACCGCGTGCCGATGGCGAAGGCGAAGTGGCAAGCCCCGGGCACCGTCGTGGTTGCCTACGCCGACATGCCCGAGGTCGGCATCCAGGTGATGGTGACCCCGGTGGACGGCGCCTGGACCATCGACGGGTTTCGCTGCTTCGGCGGCGGCTGACGATCGGCTGACGATCGGCTGACGATCAGTCGGTCGGTCGGCGCAGCGTCAGTCGGTCTCGCACGGCGTCGCCCAGCACCTGCACGCACACGACGGTCAGCAGGATGCACAGGCCTGGCGCCAGCGCCGACGGCGGATCGGACTTGAGCACATCGAGGGCGCTCATCAGCATATTGCCCCACGACGCCAC
>CAJBHN010001148.1 GCA_903952805.1 uncultured Myxococcales bacterium
CCATGGTGATGCGCAGGCAGGACAGCACCACGCCGCTACGCACGTCCATCAAAGCTCAAACAAACCAGCCGTGGACAAAGGCGTCGTTGTCGTGGTCGATGTGGACCAGGGCGCGGCGGCCGTCGCGCAGCGTGATTTCGCGATAGCGACGGTGGTAGGTGCCGTGGATGTCTTCGCCTTCGAGGGTGGCGAAGGGGCGGTCGCTCTCGACGTCAGCGGCGCCCCACGGGACGGGGGTCGGGTGGGGCAGCAGGCGCAGGGGCCAGGGCCAGCCGGCGGCGAAGCGACCGTGGCTGGTGCGGGCATCGACGACGACGGGGCGGGGACGTCGTCGACGGACCGACCGTGCCGCGTGGTCGTCGTCGTCATCGATCGTGCCGGTCTGGTGGGGAGGCCAGCGCAGGGCGCTCATCTGTTCGGGCAGGGGTCTGCGGGTCACCGTCAGGCAGCCCACCTTGTCGTCGCCGTAGGAGGCCGACAGTTCGGAGACGAGGTGCAGCAGCACCTCGGGGGGCGCGTCGTCAACCCCGTCGATGAGGCCGGGCTGGGTCGGCGTGGCGGCGGTGGTGCGGCGGGCCACCAGCATGACCCGCTCGACACCGTCGTCCCCCAGGCTCAGCAGATGGCTGTTGTCGTCGTTGCTGGTGCTGGTGCCGGTGTCGGTGCTGGTGCCGGTGTCGGTGCTGTTGCCACGACGGTGGTGGCGGCGGTCGGCCTCGGCGAAGGCCCGTTCCAGGCGCGTCGTCAGCACCCGCAACACCACCGAAGCCTCCACGGTCGGCACCGCCATCGTCATCGACAGCAGCGTGGGCGGGCGCCGTCTCGCCCCCAGGGCCACGCTCAGCTCCAGCAGGCGCCGCCGCCGCACCACGAGGCGGGCGAGGATGCTTTCGACGAGGGGACGCAGCACAAAGAGCAGGGGCTCCAGGTGCATGACCCCAAACTCGAGGTCGCGGCTGGCTCCCACCACCTCGACGGGCTGCAGCGGAGTTTTGATCCCGTCGCTGTCGTCGTCGCTGTCGTCGTCGCTGGCGCTGCGGCCCGGCAGGCCCCCGGTCAGGCGCAGCAGCCGCAGCACGGCGGGGGCGGCTGGCCCCAGGCGGTTGGTGAGTCCCTGGTCGACGAGGGGCACCAGGTGGTCGAGGGTGCAGACGCCGGCGGCCCGCAAGCTGTCGACGAGGCCTTGCTCGAGGTCGAGGGCCGACAGGTCCAGGCGGCGGCGCACGTCGTCGATGGGGGCGGCGAAGGCGTCAAACAGGCCCGAGCGCCAGGCCCGCGGTCGGGTGGCGCTGTCTTTGGCGATGGCCATCGACAGGCTCTTGGACGACGACAACGCCACGCAGGCGGGGTGCCCCATCTGGGCCAGGGCCCGGGCCAGGTCTCCCACCAGCCGCGCTCGGGGACGGGGCAGGCCGGTGACGTCGACGGCAATGCAGCACAGGGGCAGGCAGGCCCGCTTCGATGGCGACAGGGGCTCCACCAGCGGCGACAGGCTCAACAGCCGTTCGGCGATGGCCATGAGTTCGTCGTCGATGGCCTGGTCGTCGATGACGACGGTGCGCAGGGCCGGGGCCAGCCGCTGGGCGTCCACGATGCGCTGGCCGGGCTGGATGCCAAGGGCGAGGGCCACGTCGGAGGCGTCGAGGATGCGGTGGACGGGCCGCACGGCGGCGGCGTTGGCCCGCTGTCCCCCAGGCAGGGCGACGACGACGACGACGTCGCTGGCGTGGCGGATGCCGGCCAGGCTGGCAGGCAGGCGGGGCAGGGCGCAGACGGCCATCAAGCGGGCCATGGGACCCCGGCCGCCGGCATGGGCGCTGTCGTCGTCGTCGTCGTCGTCGTCGTCGTCGTCGTCGTCGCTGGCATCTGCGTCGTGAGCTCATCGCTCAGGTCGTCGATGACGCTGCGGCTCAGGCGTCGGCGAGGCAGCTGCAGCAGGGGCGGCAGACCGTGGCGGTGGCGCACGGGACGCACGACGACGCGGTGTCTGGTGGCGTCGCGGATGGTGCTGCCTTCGACGAGAGCGCGGGCGGCCACGGGCAGGGGGAGGCTGCGGTGGGCCCGCGACGACGTCAGCAACAGCACCGCGCAGCCGCTGCTCTCGGCGGCCAGCACCAATCGCCGGACGGGCAGCACCAGCGCCGACAGGTCCATGAGGCCGGCGGCGTCGACGACGACAGCGCAGCAGGCGCCGCTGCGCACCAGCCGTTGGGCGCAGCCCATGATGGCGTCGGCGCTGCTGCCGGGGCGCACCACCAGGGTTTCTTGCAGGGCCGCCGGCGCTGTCGGCACCGGACCGGGCACCAGGCCCGACGCCGGGCGCAGCACATGGGCCAGGGCCGGGGCGCACAGGCTGGCGCCGGCGTCGACGGCGCCGATCCAGCGGGGGCGGCCGGTGGCCAGGGCCTGATCGCGGGCGGCGGTGGCGAGGGTGAAGGCGACGCTCAGGGCCATGGCCCCCGG
>CAJBHN010001149.1 GCA_903952805.1 uncultured Myxococcales bacterium
ATCTATCAAGATCACCGCCGAGAAGGACCCGGCCAAGCTTCCCTGGCGTGAGCAGGAAGTCGACGTCGTCTTTGAGAGCTCCGGCGTGTTCACGTCGAAGGACGACATGGTCAAGCACATCGGTGCCGGCGCCAAGAAGGTGCTGCTGAGCGCCCCCTACAAGGGCACGGCTCCCGACGCGACCATCTGCTACGGCGTCAACCACCAGATCTTCAACCCCGACATGACGACGGTGTCGACGGCGTCGTGCACGACGAACTGCCTGGCTCCCGTGGCCAAGGTCATCCTCGACAACTTCGGCATCGAAAACGCGTTCGTCACGACGGTGCACAGCTACACCAACGACCAGCGCATCCTCGACCTGCCCCACAGCGACATGCGCCGGGCCCGCGCCGCCGCCGTCAACATGATCCCCACGTCGACGGGGGCCGCCAAGGCCATCTCCCTCATCCTCCCCGAGCTCAAGGGCAAGTTCGACGGCACCGCCATCCGCGTGCCCACGCCCAACGTCTCGATCATCGACCTCACCTGCCAGATGACCAAGAAGACCACCGCCGAGGAAGTGAACGCCAAGCTGCGTGAAGCCTCCAACGGGATCTTCAAGGGCGTCATGGGCTACACCGACGAAGAGCTTGTCTCGTCCGACTTCTGCGGGACCAACGAGTCCAGCTACGTCGACGCCGCCTCCACCGCGGTCCTCAACGGCAACTTCCTCAAGGTGTTGGCCTGGTACGACAACGAGTGGGGCTTCACCAACCGCGCTGTCGACATCCTCAGCATGATGGCGAAGGCCTGCTGAGCATCCGACGGAAGCACGCATCGAAGCAGGGCGCCGCAAGGCGCCCTTTTTCGTGAGCAACGCCGAAACACCGGCTTGGCAGGACCGAGCACCTATTTCTTATGTAAGCACATACCAAAGCGAAATCGACCGCCGCAGGCTTCAGCCCTCAGCGTCGTCCTCGGCCGTCATGTCGCCCACGCCGTGTTCGACGAGGAAACTCTTGGGTGGGTGGGTGATGACGGCCCGCTCCTGGGTGGGCACGCGCGTGGGCTCCACGAGAGGCGAGGCATCGGCGATGGTGTCAAGGCCCCACTCGTCATCGCTCCGGCTCGTGTCGCCTTCGATGATGCGCAGGCTGCGCGCTGACGGACCCGACGTGTGGGCAGGCCGTTTGGCAGTAGCGCTGCCGGTCTCGGTGTCGGGCGCCACGGTGGGCCGGGGCATCGCGGCTGAACCGGAGTCGGTGTTGAGCATGGCCTCCTTGACCTGATTGGGAACCGGTGACGACGGGGATACGAGGCTCCCGGGGTCAAACATCGTGTCGCCCGCCCAGACGTCGCCCGCCCAGACGTCGCCAGCGCGACCACTGTCAGCCAGCAGCGCCATGGGCACCGACGCGGGCAGCGGCGGCCGAGGGGAGGGAATGTTCACTGCAGCGGGGAGTTCACCCGTGTCGATGGTCGGGGCGTCGAGGTGGTCGTCGGCCAGCGGGGGCAACGCCGCGGGTGCAGGCCCCCCTGCCACGTCAACGGCGACCAGCGCCTGCACCAGCGACGGCGCCGACGACACCACGGCCACCGGCGCGACCAGCGCTGTCCGCATCGACGACGGCGTTGCGGGCACGGCCCTGGCGATCGGGGCCGGCGACGTGACTTCCTCCAGCGGCGGCAGCGTGCAGCCAAAGCGCACCCCGGTGGCCTCGGTCAGCAGGGTGCCCAACTCCTGCCCACGCGCGCCAAGGTCAAAGCGTTGGGCCTGGCGCAGGCCAGCCTTGGCCATCCGCGCGCGCGCAACGGGATCGCTGAGCAAGTCAGCCACGGCGTCGGCGATGCGCTCGGGAGCGTCGGCTGGGACGACCTTGGCCTGCTCCGCCGTGACCTGATCGCGGCAGGCGGCTTCGGAGGCGGCGATGACGGTCGCGCGGCCGCAGGCCATGGCTTCCAGGGCGCGGTGGGGGACGGCCCAGGCGTCGTCGTCACCGGGGACCACGACGACGTCGGCGGCGCACAGGGCCGCTTGGATGTCTGCCTGGCTGCTCACGTCGACGAACGCACAGCGCTCCAGGATGCCGCTTCGCTGCAGCCCGTCGACGAGGGCGCCGTCGGCAGGCGACGGCGTGCCCACGAGCACGAAACGCACATCATGGGAGCGGGCACCCAGGAGCTTGAGCGCCAACACCATCACGGCGCCCCGCGCCCCCCCTTCGCGACCGCCGACGAAGGCGACCGTGTGGGTGTCGCCGAGGTCGACCTCGACGGTGGGCGGTTGGAAAATGCGGGTATCCACCAGGCGTGGAAAGGCCCGGATCAAGCGCGGGTCCATACGGTCCGACAGCGCCCGCGCGGCTTGACGCGACGGCGCCACGACCAACGTCGCCGCTTTCAATGCCGCCCTCTCACCAAGTTCCCACTCGATACGGGTGTCTTTGTCGAGGCCAGAGACCGGAAAGCGGGCGTCGTAGCCGACGCTTGGCAATTCGCTGACTTCGATGACCAGGCGTGCCCTGCCCAGCGACGGCAGCACCGCCGCGGCTGCGAAAAGATCGAGGCAGATGACGACGTCGTAGCCGTCGTTGTCCAGCTGCCGCAGCAGGGCTCGCTTGAAGGCCGCCAGGCGCTCCAGAAACCCCGAGTGGGCCGCGCTGCTGTCGGCCGTTTGGGGCGCGGGCACCGGAACCCGCAGCATGCGGGCGGCGCCAACCCGCTGGATATGCGTCAGATTCTTGCCCTTGATCGACAGGGCATCGACGTCCAAGTCGCCGGAGAAGGCCAGCAAGACCTGCTCGGCCCGCACGCCAGCCGACGACGGCCCCGGCACCTCGACGCTGGCGCAGACGAGGACGCGAGGCTTTTCAGCGCTCTCGACAAAAGCGGGACGACGGGCCACGTGACCAACCTATCAATACCCGGGCCCCGTCGTCGCTGACGATCTCCCGTCGTTGACCGTCGGGCCTCCTGATCGGCATCGGTCGGCGGAGGGCTGACGAACCTCGTACAGAGACCTACACGCGCCGTCAGACCCGTTGGAACAGCAAAACACCGTTGGTGCCGCCAAAACCAAAGGAGTTGGACTGCACCACGTCGACGCGGGCTTCGCGGGCGGTGTTGGGGACGAAGTCGAGGTCGCACTCGGGGTCGCGCTCGACGTAGTTGATCGTCGGCGGGATGACGCCCCGGTGGATGGCGAGGACCGAAATCACGCCCTCGACGCCGCCGGCGCCACCCAGCAGGTGACCCGTCATCGACTTGGTCGACGACACCATCAGCTTGCTGGCGTGCTCGCCATAGACGGCGTTGATGGCCTCAGACTCGCTCTTGTCGTTGAAGTGCGTCGAGGTGCCGTGGGCGTTGATGTAGCCGACGTCGGTGGTGTTGAGCTTGGCCATGCGCAGGGCCTGCTTGAAGGCGCGCTGGGCTCCTTCACCCTTTTCGGCCGGGGCGGTGATGTGGCTGGCGTCGGCGGTGCTGCCGTAGCCGACGACCTCGGCGTAGATGGTGGCGCCGCGGGCTTTGGCTTTCTCGTATTCCTCGAGGACCAGCATGCCGGCGCCCTCGCCCATGATGAAGCCATCGCGGTTCTTCTCAAACGGGCGGCTGGCGGTGGTGGGATCGTCGTTGTGGCTGGTGCAGAGGGCATGCATCGAGGCGAAGCCGGCGACCGCCAGGGGCTCGCAGCAGGCTTCGGCGCCGCCGCACAGCATGACGTCGGCGCGGCCGTCGCGGATGTGCATGAAGCCTTCGCCGATGCCGTGGGCTCCCGACGTACACGCCGACGCTGGCGCCCA
>CAJBHN010001150.1 GCA_903952805.1 uncultured Myxococcales bacterium
ACACGAGTCCCTCGCCGCCCAGGCGAGCCCACAGCTCCTCGGCGATGTGGCTGGCGTAAGGCGAGATCACCTCGCACAACGACAGCAGGATCGAGCGTGGCAGGGTGGCTGTCGACGTCGCTTCGTTCACCAACGTCATCATCTGGCTGATGGCGGTATTGAAGCGCAGGGCGTCGGTGTCCTCCGAGACCTTCTTGATGGTCTTGTGCAGCAGCTTGTTGAGCGCTGGTTCCGTCGAGGCGTCAGCGTCGGTGACCCGCTTCTGCAGGGACCCATCCTCTTCGTTGACCACGAGGCGCCAGGTGCGACCGAGGAAGCGGGACACGCCCTCGACACCGCTCATCTGCCACGGCTTCACCTGTTCGAGAGGACCCATGAACAGCTCGTACAAGCGCAGCGCGTCGGCACCGTACTGGGCAATGACGTCGTCGGGGCTGACGACGTTGTAGCGGCTCTTGGACATCTTTTCGATCTGCGTCTTCAGCTGGACGCCGGTGGCCTTGGCGAAGGACTTGCCGTCCCTCTCCTCGACGTCGTCGTAGCCGTAGTATTTGCCGGCCTCGTCCTGATGGGAATAAGCGAGGATCATGCCCTGATTGAAGAGCTTTTGGAACGGCTCCTTCGTGGAAACCAAGCCACAATCAAACAATACCTTGTGCCAGAACCGGGCATACAACAGATGCAGCACGGCGTGTTCGACGCCGCCGACGTAGAGGTCGACGGGCATCCAGAACTTCTCGAGGGCTGTATTCCAGGCCGCGTCGGTGTTCTTGGGATCAATGTAGCGCAAATAGTACCAACACGAACCCGCCCACTGGGGCATGGTGTTGAGCTCGCGAGTGGCCATGCGGCCATCGGGCAGCTTGACGCGCAGCCAGTCCTCGCCGGCGCGACCAAGCGGTGGCCGGCCGTCGCCGGTGGGCTTGTACTCATCGATGGGGGGCAGAACGATGGGCAGCTCGCTCTCGTCGACGGCGATGATTTCGCCGTCGTCGGTGTGCAAGATGGGAAAGGGCTCGCCCCAGTAGCGCTGCCGCGAAAACAACCAGTCGCGCAGCTTGTACTGCACGCGGCGGCTGCCCCAGCCGGCGTTTTCGACGTGGTCGATCATGCGGGCCTTGGCTTCGGTGGTCGCAAGCCCGGTCAAGAAGTCTGAGTCGATGGCGATGCCGTCGTCGCACAACGGAGCGACGTCGATGCCCACCGCCAGGTCGCCCGCGGCGGGCTTGACGACCTGCTTGATGGCGATGCCCATGGTCTTGGCAAACGCGTGGTCGCGCTCGTCGTGGCCGGGGACGGCCATGATGGCGCCGGTGCCGTAGGTCGACAGGACGTAGTCGGCGATCCACACCGGGATCTGCTCGCCGGTGGCGGGATTGATGGCGTAGGTACCGGTAAAGACACCGGTTTTCTCCTTCGCCAAATCCGTACGGGCCAGGTCGGTTTTTTGCGACGCCGTGTGCACGTAGGCATCGACGGCGGCTTTTTGTCCGGGCGTCGTGATGGCCGCCACCAGCGCGTGGTCGGGGGCGAGCACGCAGTAGGTGGCGCCAAACAGGGTGTCTGGCCGGGTCGTGAAGACCCGGAACGAGGCCTCACCTTTGTTGGGGTGGCTCGTGTCGTGGGTGATGACGACGCGGAAGTCGACCTCGGCCCCCTCGGAGCGCCCGATCCAATTGCGCTGCATCTCCATGACGCCTTCGGGCCAATCGAGGCCGTCGAGATCGTCGAGGAGGCGCTGGGCGTAGACGGGGATCTTGAGCATCCACTGCTTCATCGTCTTTCGCTCAACGGGGTCGCCGGTCTCGACGTATTTGCCGTCTTTGACCTCCTCGTTGGCGAGCACCGTGCCCTGGGCGGGGCACCAATTGACGGCGACCTCGGCGAGGTAGGCGAGGCCCTTTTTGTGGAGCTGCAGGAAGATCCACTGGGTCCAGCGGTAGTAGTCGACGTTGGAGGTGTCGACCTCGCGCTCCCAGTCGTAGCTGAAACCCAGGCGCTTGATCTGCCGACGGAAGTTGTCGGTGTTGCGCTTGGTGATGATGGCGGGGTGAATGCCGTCGCGCATGGCGGCGCGCTCGGCGGGCAGACCAAAGGCATCCCAGCCCATGGGGTGCAGCACCGCGAAGCCCTTCATGCGCTTCAAGCGGGCGACGACGTCGGTGGCAGTGTAGCCCTCGGGGTGGCCCACATGCAGGCCGGCCCCCGACGGATAGGGGAACATGTCGAGGACGTAGAACTTGGGCTTGCCCTCCAGTTCAGAGAGGTCGCTCGGGGTGCGGAAGGCCTTGGCCTCGTCCCAGGCGGCTTGCCACTTCGGTTCGATGTCGGCGGGCGTGTAGCGCATCAGGCGCCTGTAGCAGGACCGATTGTCGTTGGGCAGCCTGCTCGCTGCGCCCCCGAAAACGAACCCACCCACCACGACGGGAGCCGCCTGCTGCGCCGTCGCCTCACATCGCTGCTGATGTGGGGCTGGACCACTCTTCGATGCGCCACCGCCGACGAATCGCCAGACGGCGCAAACGCGGGTCCGGGTCGACTGCCACGGGCTCCCCCACGACGTCCAGCATCGGCAGGTCGCTCATGCTGTCGGTGTAAAACGCGCACTCCGCCAACGGGACGCCGACCTTGGCCGCCACAGTCTCGGCATGAGCGACCTTGCCGGCCCCGAAACACAGGGGACGCACGGCCTTGCCCGTGAACACGCCGCCGTCGGTCTCGAAGCGGTTGGCGAGAAAGCCATCGACCTGCAACGTGTCGGACAATGGCGCCGACATGTAGTTCGACGACGACGTCAACAGAAAGACCAGGTCCCCCCGGGCTTTGTGGGCGGCGATGGCCGCCAGGGCAAGGGGCTTCACCGTCTGGGCAACCTCTTCGCGATAAAAGCGCAGGGTCTGGTCGATGACGTCGCGCTCGTTCTTGCCCCGCAACGTGGCCACAGCCTCGTCGATGAGGGACTCAAGGTCGACATAGCCCAGGTGGTAGAGGCCCAACCAGAACGACACCCGCAGCCCCTGCAGGCGGGAGATGTTGCCCTCGCGGAATTGCCGCCGCACCCACAGCGTCGCTGAATTCACATGCAGAACGGTTTTGTCGACGTCGAAGAAGGCGATGCGGGTCACGGCGTCAACGACCAAGCCAGGCGGTCCGACGGGCCACGACGTCCGGCGAGGCCTGGGTGTCGAGCGTGAACCAGGCCGCCTTCTTCTCGGGGGCCTGCAGCACCACCTCCACCTCGAAGAGTTCATCGCGGCGAAAGGCGTGAAGCTTGACGCGCTCGCCGGGGGCCCGCTCACCGATGAGCCGGTACAGCGACGAGCGCCCGACCCTCAAGCCGTCGACGGCGATGATGACGTCGCCGGCGGCGAGGCCTGCGAGTTGGGCGGCGCCGCCGTCGTGGACCACGCTGAGGTGGGCGCCGTCTTCGCCACTGCCGAGCGTGACGTCCAGGGTGGCGCGCTTGTCGGCGTCCTTCTTGCCAGCCTTGCCGCCTTGGTCGCTGTCACCGTCGAGGGGTCGCAAATGCATGCGGATGCCGTAGGGCTCCAGCAGCCCGCCCAGGGGCACGTCGTTGGTGCCGCGCAGGTATTCATCGAAGAAGGGCTGCAGGTCGACGCCGGCAATCTCGGCGGCCGCGGCTTCGACGCCGTCTTCGGGGACGCCCTCGCCGCGACCGTCGACGTTGTCGCCGTAACGGACCAACAGCAGGCGCATGACGTCGTCGAGGGAGCGGGTATCGTTGGTGGCGGCCCGAATGGTGACGTCGAGGGCGAGGCCCACCAGCGACCCCTTCGTGTAGTAGCTGACCTGGCTGTTGGGCGTGTTTTCGTCCTGCCGGTAGTACTTGATCCAGGCGTCCCACGAGGAGTCCACCAGGGGCATCTTGAAGCGGCCCGACCAGCGCAGCACGCGGGTGACGGTGCGCCCCAGCAACTCCAGGAAGCTGTCGACGTCGATGACGCCCGAGCGCACCAGGGCGAGGTCGTCGTAATAGCTGGTCAGACCTTCGAAGGCCCACAGCAGGCGGGTGTTGTTCTCCGTGCGCAGGTCGTAGGGCGAAAACGCCGCCGGCTTGATGCGCTTGACGTTCCAGGTGTGGAAGTACTCGTGGGAGCACAAGCCGAGGAAGCCACGGTAGGCGTCGCTGGGTTCGGTCATGCCCGGGGACGGCAGATCGGAGCGTTTGCAGATGAGCGCCGTCGACGACCGATGCTCCAGACCGCCATAGCCGTCGCCCACCGCCGTGGTCAGAAACAGGTAGCGGTCCATCGGCGCGCGGTCGGTGCCGTGGAACATCTTGACGTGCTCATCGCAGATGGCGGTGAGGTCTTTGGCGAGGCGGACGCCGTCAAAGCGGGTGCGGCCGGTGACGGTCATGGCATGGGGCACGGCGCCGGCGGTGAATTCGACGACGTCAAAGGTGCCCATCTCGACGGGGTGATCACAGAGTTCGTCGTAGTCCCTGGCCCGATAGCGGCCAAAGCCGCCGGTGGAACCCGTCATGCGCACATCGACGGCGGGCAGCGTGGTGGCCACCTTCCAACCCTTGCAGCGATCGTCGGTGGGAGCGTCGATGATGACGTCGCAGGGTTCGTCGGTGCGGCCATCGACGGCGAGAAATACGCTGGGCCCGTTGAAGAACGCGTGGGTGAGGTCAAGGTGGGCGGCCCGCACGCTGAGGTCCCAGGCGTAGACGACGGCGGTGATGGTGACGCTCTTTTTGCCGGCGGCCTCGACGACCCAGGTATGCTTGTCGGTCTTGTCGATGGCGGCGGGGGCACCGTCGGCGCTGGCCTTCACCGTCACAAAATGCCGCGAGAATTCGCGCACCATGTAGCTGCCCGGGATCCACACCGGCAGCCACACCTTCTGCTGCGCAGCCGGGGCCTCAATGGTGAGCGCGACCTCATACAGATGGGCCGCGGGGTTCTTGGGAGTGATGCGGTACGTGATCGGGGCCATGCGGCGGGCTAGCAGGAATTCGCCACGGTGGCAGCGGGACCGCAGACGTCGATGTGGTCAATCATCCGACATCGTGTCGCTGTGCGGCGAGGTCCTCCACCGCGGCGGAGGCAGGGCCCGTCGATGTGGGTCTGAAGCGCACCAGCCGACTGACGGAGCACCATCACGGCGCCGACTCCGGATATTCTCCCCGATGTCGAGGTCCTGCATGGCGTGCCGATTTTGGTCTCCTTCGTTGCTTGTCATTGGTGTCAGCGCATTGGCGCCGTTGGGAGGCTGCCCTGACGAGGTCCTCGTTCGCGATCCGGGTGGCGTGACGGGACAAATCTGTAACCCGATTACGGGCCGCCCGGCTGAAAACGCCCAGGTGCGCTGTACCTACGTCGACGAGGCCGGCACCGAGCAGGTCCGCGAGGCCACCGCCGACGAGCTCGGGAACTTCTCCCTCGCCGGCATCGGCGACGGCACCCAGACCGTCGAGGTGACGACGCCGGAATTCGAGACGTCGTTTTCGGTCACCATCGCCTCCCGCCAGACGGCCCTGCTGGAAGATCCGGCCTGCCGCGACCTGGCGCCACCACCCGGCCAGGGCCTCATCACCGGCCAAATCTGCAACCGCCACACCGGCGAGATTGTCACCGACGCCCTCATCACCGTCGTGCTCGCCGACCAGACGGAGTTGACCACCAACACCAACCCCAACGACGGCACCTTCAGCATCACGGTCCCTGCGGGCTCGGTCGTGGTGTCGGTGCAGGCCGAGAACTACCGCAAAACCTACCTGGTGGAGGTCGAAGACGAAGGCATCCACAACGTCGAGCAGAGTACCGACTGCGCCATCCCCGACCCCCTGTCGACGGGCTTCATCGTCGGCAAGGTCTGCGCACCTGGCACCGTCGACCAACCCCTCGTCGGCGCCATCATCACCGCCCGCTACACCGGCAGCGACGGCTCCACCTACTTCGAGGGGCCCTACGAGAGCCTCGAGGACGGCAGCTTCATCATCGACCCCATCGGCCCCACCGTCGCCACCAACGTCGTGGTCAAGGCCGAGAAAGACGACTTTGTCTTCTCGTGGAATGTCGACCGCGTCTCGGCCCGGGTCGACGATATCGACGGCGTCAACCTGAGCGCCGACGTCGCCTGCCAGCCGCTGCTGCCCAACGACGACCGCGCCTACCTCGTGGTCGAAG
>CAJBHN010001151.1 GCA_903952805.1 uncultured Myxococcales bacterium
CGATCTCACACCGCTGCCGTCAGTCAGGTTCAACCCACCGCTGAACTGGTTGTGGTGCAGCGCGTCGAGAAGGTCTGCCAGCAGCCGAGGCGTCACCGCGCCCATCGGCGCCGGCCGCAAAGGCGGCATCCCTCCGGTGCGGCGCTCCTTGACCCGATGGCGCAGGTCCATGAGATCAACAGGCGAGACGCCGCTGGGCTGGACGGGTTTTTCGCTCGAGACCACCTCCAGCGGCCAAGACGCCTCGCTCGATAGCGCCTTGCGACCAAACTTTACCGTGCTCTGGCCACCATCGTCAGCGGGTTCGGCGATGTCGCCGACTGCGAGCGCCCCCGGGTCGAAGTCCTGCAGGACGAATTCGTCCGGACGGCCGTCGGCGTCGTCGGCAAATTCATCGGCAAGGAGAATCTCGATGCCCTGTTCGAAATCAGCGGGCGACTCATCCATCACCGCGAGCACCGACGACACGGGCGCCACCCACGACGACACGGGCACCCAGGACGACGCCGGCAACGGGGGCAACGCCGGCAACGCCGGCACCGACGGGGCCGACGACGGGGGCGACGACGACGGCAACGGGGGCGACGACGCCGGCAACGGGGGCAACGCAGGCACCGACGGGGCCGACTGCGCCGGCAACGTGGACGACGACCGCGACGCCAACGACGAATCAGTCGTTCCCGGCAGCCGCTGCAGTGGGCGGCCCAGCAGAAGACCTACGGACTCGATGAGCGCAAGCGACCGAAACGGCCGGACGAAAGCGCCGTCCAATCGTTGCATCCGATCGGCGGCGTTGGCGGCCGTGAACGACGCCGGATAGGTCAGCAGCGTGCGTGATTGGAGCTCGTCTCGCAGCAACTCCGCAAGGTCGAGGCCCGAGGTATCTGGCAATTCAGCGTCGACGATGATGACGGACGGTTGCTTTTCGAGGGCGAGGGTCAAGGCCCGGTCGCCGGTGTCGACACGCTCGGTCGTGAAGCCGTACTGCTGCAGGAGCTTCGACAGCAGCGCACCAAGTTCACCAGGATCGACGACGAGAACGTCCACGAAGTGTCGGTAGCACACCCGATAAAATGCGACACGGATGTTGCGTCTTGATGCGCCGCACCCGGTCGCATTGCCGACCCTGTCGCCGACGGTTAGCCTTTTGGAATGGAGGTCTGGCGCTTGCTGGCGGGAGTTCATCGGCCAGGGGCCGACGAGTCGGTGCCGCGACTGACTGGGAGGCCGTATCTGTGCATGTCAGATATCCATGGCGACCTCGCTGCTCTGGAGAGTGTCTTGACGGCTGTGCGGCACGTGAGGCTGGCTGGCATCATCGCCTGCGGCGACCACCTGGTTGGCGGCTCCCATCCCTTCGAAGTCTGGACACGGCTGGCGTCGTTGGGGGCGCATCTCACCTGTGGTCCAAAAGATCTCGCGCTGGCAGCGCTGGATCACCTCGAAGGCATCACACCAACGACCAGTGAGGGACAGGCGCGCCTTGAGATGTTTCTGCGCACCCGGCAGGCCATCGGCGACGTCGTTTGCCGTCGTCTTGGCGACTTGCCCAGCACCCTGGTCGTCTCATTGGATGATTTGCGGGGGGTCATGGCCCTGCACGGCAGTCCTTCCGACGAGGATATTCTGCGCGAGAACACCGACCTGGAAGACCGCGTGGCATCTGTCGCCGAGGACGTCCTCGTCACAGGCGCAAACCTGCTTCCATTCGCTCGCCGCATCAGCCAACCGTGCCTCGTGCCCTTCTTCAATGGCGCCGATGGCGAAGATGAGGACGACGACCCGCCGCTGTTGCCCAATCGCGACCTGCTGGTCGTCAACGTCGGCGCTGTCACCCCGGTGGCCGGCATGACCGACAAGGGCCGGATTGCCCGGGCCGTTCTCGTCGGCACCGGGGACGACGGCGATGTCCACGCATGGGGCGCAGACATCGTCGTTGATGGTGCTCGCGTCTCCCGACGCGTTGGTTGACACGATGGCCAATCGCCCTTCATCTGTGCCCGGTACCAGCCGCACGTCTACACATGGCAGGAGCGTCGATGACGACGTGGCCCACGAGGCCGATCGGTTGCGGCGCGCCGAGGGCGTGCTCAACTACCGCTTCGAGGACCAACGCCACTTGCTCTCTGCCCTGACCCACAGCAGCTGGAAGAATGAGCATCGCACCGAGGTCGCCCACAACGAAGTACTGGAGTTCGTCGGCGACGCCGTCTTGTCGCTGGTCGTGGTCGATGATCTCGTGCGCACCACGCCGTCGACCACCGAAGGGGCTCTGACTGAGCGACGCGCCGCTCATGTATCCGCCGAAGCCCTTGCCGTGGCCGCCGTCCGCACTGGGCTCGATGGGTTGCTGCGAACCGGCAAGAGCCTGGCGCTCAATCGCCCGCAGAACGTGATTGCCGACGTCGTCGAAGCCGTCATTGGCGCCGTCTGGCTGGATGCAGGCGGCCACGGTCTTGCGGCCTGTCGGGCCCTCGTCTTGCACCTGCTCGGACCACCGCCCACCGCTGTCGTCGAAGGGGAAATGCACGCCAAGCGCGTGCTGCAGGAACGACTGGAGCGCTTGCTGGGCAAAGCCCCGGACTACCGCGTCGTTCGCGGCGACGGCCCCAATCACGCCCCGACCTATCGGGCCGAGGTGTGTTTCAACGACGTCGTGCTGGGCGCCGGCGTCGGCAACAACAAACGGCTGGCCACCGAGGCGGCGGCGGGCGCAGCCGTCAAGGCCCTCATCGACGTTGACGACCAGGCCTTGCGCGAGCGTCTGCAATGACCGTGGCGATCAATGACCTGGGCCAATCACTGTGCACCGAGGCCCGCGCCGCCGGCTTCGACGACGTTGGTGTCTGCAGTATCGACGTGGACCAACCATACCGCAGCGAGTTGGCAGCAGCCTTCGACGACGGCCGCCTCGACCCCTTTCCGTGGATGACCCGCACCCGCGACCAACGCCTCGACCCACGTGTGCGCATGCCGAAGGTCAAAAGTGTCGTCGTCGTGGTCGAGGGTTATTTTGTCGGCCACCACGCGGACCATGCGCCACCAGACGAGGAGGGCCCGCACGCGAAGATTGCCCGCTATGCGTGGGGGCAGGACTATCACCACGTCATGCGTCGCAAGCTGCGACGGCTGCGCAAGTGGCTGCTGCAACGCGTACCCACCGCAACGGTGGCCCCGTTCAACGACGTCGACGCCGTGACCGAGCGGGCCTGGGCCGTCGCCTGCGGCCTGGGGTTCATCGGCAAAAGCGGCATGTTCATCTCGCGGTCGCTGGGGACCTACACGTTTCTCGGCGGGCTCCTCACCGACATCGACCTCGTGCAAGGTGCGCCCGCCCCCATCCGCATCGCCGATGGCTGCGGCCAATGCACCCGATGCATCGATGCCTGTCCCCCAGGTGCCATCGTGGCACCCCACGTCGTTGACGCCCGCCGCTGTTTGACAACCTGGAGTGTGGAGTCGCCGACCGATCCCGCTGGCGACGCCTTCGCCGGCTCAGGCTGGGGGGTCGGCTGCGACGTCTGCCAGGAGGTCTGCCCCTGGAACAAGTTCGCCACCCCCACCAGCGAGCCCCGGTACGCCGCACGCCACACCCACCTGTCGCCTCTCCAAGCGCCTCAGGACGTCGCCGGCACCCCGCTGGCACGTCCCGGCCGGGACAACCTCGTACACCTCGCCAGGAGAGCCTTGCAGCCGCCTGCGGCGGGACTGCGTTCACCGGCATCCAAGACCTGAAACGCGTCACCTCGAGGTTCAGATATGCGCACTGTTTGTCACCAAGGCCCGATGGGGGCCACGCTCGCAGCCATCGTCTGCATTGCCGCCACCCTCACCACCGGCTGCAACGCTGGCGAGCCGGCCGGAAAGCCCGCCGGAAGTTCCCCTGCCGCCGCCAGATCTGCGGCCCCCCTCGACCACGTGGTGACCGATATTGATGGCAAAGCCGTCGATTTGAAGAGTTACCGGGGCAAGACGCTGCTCATCGTCAACGTCGCCAGCGAATGCGGCTACACGCCTCAGTATGCCGAACTGCAGCAACTGTACGCGGCCTACAAGGACCGGGGCCTGGTGGTTTTGGGCTTCCCGTCAAACGATCACGGTGGCCAGGAGCCTGCCGACGGCGCCGCCATCAAGAAGTTCGCTGCCGACGAATACGGCGTGACGTTCCCCCTCTTCACCAAGGTCCACACGGCTGGCAGCGACATGGCCCCTTTGTACAAGACGCTGACGTCGAGCAAGGGTGACGTGAAATGGAATTTCACCAAGTTCCTGGTGGGCCCTGATGGTGTGGTTCGTGAGAAGTTCGACTCCGGCACGGCGCCCATGAATCCCAAACTCACCACCGCCATCGAAGCGCTGCTTCCTGCCAAGGGGTGACATGACCTGAACCGGCCTGAGTGGATGTCGGCAAAAACGACATGAAAACGGGTCCGCTCTTCGACCGATGGGCGGGTTCCTCACAATATTTCTGATTGGATATCGACAGGATGGAGGGGTGTGGGTCCCACTGCCACCCCCTTTCCGTCGTTATCCCAGCCGCTACACCCGAGGCGGCGGTCGCCCGGTGGCGATCACGTCGTTCCGACGGGTTTGTCATGAAATTCACTTCTGCTGTCAGTCTTTTGGTGTGTCTCCTGGTCGCTGGCGGCTGCCCCGACGAGGTGGCGACCAGTGTGCCAAGACCGAATTGTATGATCGACCGCGACTGCGACGTCGGCGAAGTCTGCAGCGACGGCTTTTGCGCCCCGGGCATCATCGGGTGCGAAGGCAACGCAGACTGCAGCGAAGGGCTGGTCTGCCGCGGCAGCGTCTCTGCCCGCCGCTGTGTCGACCCAGCCGAAGGCGGCGAGTGCAGCTCTGACGACGACTGCGGCATCACCGACCTCTGCACAGCCACCCTGCCCGGCGACGCCGCCGACTGCCTCGTCTCCGTCGACTGCGCCAACGGCGAACCCGACGCCGGCTGCGACGAGGCCTGCTACGGCCATTGTGTTTCACGTCCGAGCTGCGTCGACGATGGCGACTGTGAGGTCACCGAGCGCTGCGATGGCCAGGTCTGCCTCGCCATCGGCGATTGCGACGCCGACAGCGACTGCCCCGCCACCGCCACCTGCATCGCAGGGGTCTGCACCGACAACGGCGACTGCGCCACCGACGACGATTGCAGCGGCAGCCAAAGCTGCGTTGAAGGCGATTGTGTCCGCAACGACGACTGCAGCGCTGACGCCGAATGCCCCGCCGACCAGCGGTGTGTTGAGGGAGTGTGCCTGCGCCGTCCTTCCTGCCTGACCGACGACGAGTGCGCCTTCGACGAGCGCTGCGACGTCACGAACGACGGCGGCACCTGCGTGGTCATCGGCGGCTGCATCGACGTGGATGACTGTGGCATCGCAAGCGGCGTGGCCTGCCTTGACGGCACCTGCACCCGCGCACCGTGTGGCCGCGACAGCGAATGTGACGACGGCCAGTTCTGCAATGGTGCCGAGACCTGCAACCCGACTGTGGGCTGCGCCTCGGGGACGGCGCCGACGACGCTCGGCCTGCCCGCCTGCGCCAACGAGAGCTGCGACGAGGCCAACGACCGTCTGGTGTTGACGGCCGTCAACAGCCGCTGTGCCGACGCCTCGCCGTGCACCGACGACGTCTGCGACGTCGCCCTCGGCTGCGCGAACCCGGAAAACACCTTCGTGCCAGCCCCGGGTCCTGCCGACGACTGCGTCCGCACCGTATGTCTCGACGGCGCCATCGTCGTCGTCAACGACAACACCGAGCTTCCCTCGGCCCAGGGCGCAGCCACCGATTGCCGCCGCAACGTCTGCCAGGGCGGCACCAGCGTCGTGGTCATCGACGACACCGAGACCCCTATCCAGGGCGCCGTCACCGACTGCAAACGCGAGGTCTGCCAGAGCGGCGCCAGCACCCAGGTCGACAACGACGTCGAGGTCCCCCTGCAGGGTCTCACCACCGACTGCAAACGCGAGATCTGCCAAAACGGGGCCCTCGCCCAGGTCGCCAACGACGTCGAGACGCCACCCCAGGGCATCGCCACCGACTGCAAACGCGAGATCTGCCAAAACGGGTCCCTCGCCCAGGTCGCCAGCGACGTCGAGACGCCCATCCAGGGGCCCTCCACCGACTGCAAGCGTGAGGTCTGCCAGGGCGGCGCCAGCGCCCAGATCGCCGACAACACCCAGCTTCCCGCCGATGTCGGTTGCAAAGACGGCACCTGCGTCAACGGCACCCCCGGCACCGTCACGGTCGACGGCAACTGCACCGACACCGCCGTCTGCACCGTCGGCACCTGCAACGTCGACGGCAGCTGCGCCCAGGCCGCCGACGACGACCTCTGCACCTGCGCCGGCACCCAGGTCGGCCTGTGCCTGCCGGGCGACGGCCGCGCCCCCACGAGCGGCAATCTCGCGGGCTGCGTGTGCCTGCAGCCGGCGGTCCTGACCTGTGGCGTCGACGACAACGACCCCATCAAGCGGGTGCTGGAGCGCTTCGATCTCTTCGCCGCAGCGCCCGGGGCAGCGCCGGGATCGACGTTTGTGTGGGACCTCGCGGGCACGCCCGTCGGTGCCGACGCCGCAGCCCAGGTCCTCGGCAACGCCACCAGTGCCACTGCGGCGTTCTTCCAGGCAACGTCGCCGTCCGCTGCGGGGATCAAAGACTACGAACTGCGCGTCACCCTGCAGGAGCCCGAGCTACCGGCCCAGACGTGCTTCGTGCGCCTCGAGGCCCAGCCCATTCCCGACACCCTCGAGGTCACCCTGTTCATGAACGACGGCGTCGACGTCGACGTCCATGTCATCGGCGGCCCCGGCAGCACCCGCTTCGACATGCCGTTCCACGAACTTCATGATCCGATCTTTAGCAGCGATGACGAAGACCGAGACTGCTTTTGGCGCAACTGTCCGGTCTGCTCGGTCAGCATTCCGGGCCAAACCTGCGTCGCCGTCAGCCAGCGCCTGGTCGACTTCGACGGCGACGGCGCAACCCTGGCCGACAAGCAGGACCCCCAGCTCGACATCGACAACATTCGAGGCTGCTTCATTGGTGACAACGGGGATCGGAGCTGTGTGCCCGAGAAGATCACCGTCGAGCAACCGGTCGCGGGCAGGTACTTCATTTGGCCGTATCTGTGGGGCCCCCCCAACACCGAGACCGCCGGGTTGTTGACGTCGCCGACCGCTGTGAACGTTGACCTTGAAGTGCAGTGCCGTGGTGTGCGAGTGACACGTACACGGACGCTGCATTCCGATACGGCAGACGGCAGCGGCATCGGTGCACCTCAGAATTCGGAGCGCCGCTATGGCACCTTCCTGGGCTTTATCGAGGTCACCGTACCGGCCAGCGGCCCCTGCACTATTTCCAACTGACCCCCAAAACGAGCCCTTCATGCGCATCGTCCTCCTCACGACCCTTCTCTCCCTTTGCTTCATGGGCTGCGGCCCCAAGCTCGCCGACTGCGAGGCCCTCGCCGCCGACCAGCCCGAGTGCATGAACGACGTCGCCAAGGCCGATTGCGAAGCGACCAACGAACAATGCGCCGATGAGCTCGGGGGCGAGGTGCTGGTGCTGGAAAGCTGCCCCTTGCAGTTCGCCTGCAGCACACCCTGAGGCGCCCTGCGCCCGTCTGAGCGCCTGGCGACGGCATTTCGCCTGGCGGTTCACGCCCCCGACAGAGCCCGCTTCCCGAGCGGCCTCGCGTGGCCTACGAGCAGCGCATGTCCGTAGACCGCTCGACGCTGCAGCAGGAAATCCTGCGCCGGCGCACCTTCGCCATCATCTCCCACCCCGACGCCGGCAAGACGACGCTGACGGAAAAGCTGCTGCTGTACGGCGGCGCCATTCACCTCGCTGGATCGGTCAAGGCCCGCCGCGCCACGCGCCACGCGACCTCCGACTGGATGGCGATCGAGAAGGAACGCGGCATCTCGGTGGCGTCGTCGGTGATGCAGTTCGAGCACCAGGGCTGCCGCTTCAACCTGCTCGACACCCCCGGTCACAACGACTTCTCCGAGGACACCTACCGCACGTTGGCCGCCGCCGACTGCGCCGTCATGCTCATCGACGTCGCCAAGGGCGTCGAGCCCCAGACCATCAAGCTTTTTGAGGTCTGTCGCCTGCGCGGCATTCCGATCGTCACGTTCATCAACAAGATGGACCGCGAGGGCAAGTCGCCGTTGGACCTCCTCGACGAGGTTGAGCAAGTGCTCGGCATCCCGTGTGCGCCGCTGACGTGGCCTCTCGGCATGGGCAAGAGCTTCGCCGGCGTCTACTCGCGCGAAGACAGCACGTTCTTCAAGTTCGAGCGCGTCGAACGTGGCGCCAAAGAGGCCACCATGGAGACCGTCTCCATCGACGACCCCGAGTTTGTTGAGGAGATCGGTGAGCGGAACATCGCCGAGTTCAAGGCGGAACTGGCGCTGCTCAGCGACGCCGGCAACGCCTTCCACGTCGACGACTTCCTCGCCGGCAAGGTGACGCCCGTCTTCTTCGGTTCGGCCATGACGAACTTCGGCGTGGAACCGTTCCTCGACCGCTTCGTCAGCCTGTGCCCTTCGCCCCGAGCGCGGACCGTCCGCAGCGTCGACGCCCGCACGGGCGCTCTGGGCGACGTCGTCGCTGTCGACCCCGTCGACGACGCGTTTTCCGGCTTCGTGTTCAAGATCCAGGCGAACATGGATCCCAAGCACCGGGACCGTATCGCCTTCGTTCGCATCACCAGCGGACGATTTGAAAAGGGCATGGCCGTCAAGCAGGTGCGGGTGGGCACCGGCGTGCAGCCCGGCGAGAACATCAAGAAGATCACCATCGACCGCCCGATGATTTTCATGGCCCAGGACCGCGCCAACATCGAAGAGGCGTACTCCGGCGACATCATTGGCGTCTGGGACAGCGGCAACCTGCGCATCGGCGACGCCCTCGTCGAGCGGACGCCGTTCGCGTTCGAGGGCATTCCGAGCTTTTCACCAGAGCATTTCGTGCGCGTGCGCCTGAAGGATCCCCTCAAGCGCAAGCAGCTCAAAAAGGGCCTGGAGCAGTTGGCCGACGAAGGCGCGGTGCAGTTGTTCCGCGAGCGCGACGAACTGTTTGTCGACCCCGTGCTGGGCGCCGTGGGCTGGCTGCAGTTTGAAGTCGTGCAGCATCGCTTGAAAGCGGAATACGGCGTCGAGGCTCAGCTCGACAAGCTCCCCTTCACCCAGGCCCGCTGGGTGTTTGGCGACACCGTCGACATCAAAGAAATCACGCGCACCGGTACCGTGCAGTGCCTCATCGACGTCGAGGATCGTCCACTGCTGCTGTTTGAGACCGACTGGATGCGCCGTCGCTTCGAGGACAAGCACCAAGATTGGCAGTTCGTCGCCGCCGTGCAGCCAGGCCGTGCCAAGAACTGAGTCAACGCCTCGGAGGGGAACCGGTGTCTGATTTCTACAGTCAGCTCGTCGACGGTTTGCGGCGCTCGGGGGACCCACACGATGCCGCCCGGGCCGCCTGGCTCGACGGCGTCATCGCGACTGGGCGCGCTGCCGCTGAGCTGAGCGCCTCGCGGTCGGCGCTGTTGGGTGACACCCTGGGCTATTTGCCGAGCGATGCGACCCCCATCGACGTCGACGGCGCCCATGGCATCCACTTCTTGCGTCGCCACGAGGGGCTGCTTGGGGGCTATGACTATTGTGCCCGCGTCGACGTTCCTGGCGTACTGCCGCGCTTTGTCATGCACACCATCGGCCGCGGCGACGCGGCTGACGTCGACGCGGGACCTCGCCAGCGACTGCGGACTCGAGCCATCGATGAGGCGCTCACGGCGCGCACGCGGGCCCCCGACATCCTGCGGGCTTTCGACAACGACGTCGTGGCCGACGGCATTGGCACCGCGTCCCTGCGCGTGTCGCTGGTCGTCATCCACAGCCAACTGAGCGTGCTCGAGGTCGACGTCGGCGTCGGCGACGGCCGCCACTGCGAACGCGCCGCCGCCCGTGCATTCCAGTTCGCGGGCATCGCTGTGTCCCTGGCCCGCGCCGGGATGACCTTCGCCGAACGCGCGGCCGACGGACGGCCTGCCCCCGAGCAGGTCGAAGCGCTGGTCCAGCAACTCTCATCGTCAGTGGCTTGGCTGAGCGGCCCGGTCGCCCGGGTCGGCGACGGCGTGGAGGCCCGCCTGGTGCTCCAGGAGCAACATGAGCTGCCATCCAGCTTGCGCGTCGACCTCGACGACGATGGCCAGGCATCGCTGTATTTTCGCGGCCCCCTGCTGGCCTCTCCCGAGCAGCGAACCACGCTCAAGCCCCAGGCTGGCTTCATCGAGACGCTGTTGGCCCTCGTCGACGGCAAGATCGGCGATCCGGCTTTCGACGACGCCTGGCTCATCGACGGCGATGTCGACGGCGCGCGGCGCCTGGCGGTCGGGGCGGGAGAACTGCAACGGCTGCGTCAGCTGCAGGCCAGCATCGAGCTTGGGCCTGAGGGATTGCAGGTCCGGGTGCCTCCCTTTGAACTCGACGAAGCGAGCCTGGTCGACGCCGTCGGCTCCACCCTGTCGTTGTGGCGAACGCTGGTGATGCGCGCGCACGGCCTGGCCTGGTGACACCGAGATCTCTTTGGTCTTCGCCCACGGCGTGAGCTGGCTCAAAGCGCTCTGGGATGGGCCTTGCCCCTCGCCCACAGGGCGCTTGTGCGGCGCTGGGCGCCCTCTGGTTGGGCGTGGTCAGTATTCAATGGTCATTCGGGATGACTCGGGCGACGACCAAACAGACCGAGGCGTTGCTGACGGCGGCCCACGACGTCGGCGTCGGAGACCGTCAGTCCGCGACGACGACGCTGCCGCCGGTGACGTCGACGATGCGGTCGCCGGCCCGCAACTCGGCGCGGGAGATGGTGCGGGTGGCGCCGGAAAACGGCACCCGGGTCGTCGTCCCCGTCGCCATGGCCGTCAAGCTGGCCTCATCGGGGACCATGAGCCGATAGACCAGCGTCGTCTGCGGCCGGGAATGGACCTCGACGCCGAGGCGCACCACCTCAAGGGGCCCGAAGCGGGCGTGGGTCTTCAAAGCGATGTTGTCGATCTGCGTGATGCCCGTCTGCGTCTGCGACCCCATCACGAGCAGCGCCAGCGCCTTGGCCCGCACGCCGAGCCCGGGCAGCAGCGAAAACAGCGAGAAGCCAACGACGTCGCCGGCCACCGGCGTGCACAGCGCTGTGTACTCGGCAACGGGAACGAGTTGGTCGTCGGCGACGACGGCCAGAGAGGCGCGGCTCCGCAGGTCGTCGACGAGAGCCGGATCAAGATCGCGGGCCCGGCGGGCAAATCCCACCATCGCCGTCGGCAGCGTCGCGCAATCGAGCTGCACCCAGGCCGGCATGCCCAGGTCGCCAAATGCGCGAGCATTGGCCGCGCCCATCAATCGAAAAAACGGCGTGCTGTCGGCGTCGAGAACGTCGACCACGACGGCGCCATCGCCGCCGACGACGTCGGCCATGGCGGGGACACGGTGGCGCCAGCCTTCCAGCCAGGGACCGTGGCCAAAGATGAAGGGCACCAGGCTCATGGCTGTCGCTCCTTCCAGGCCGACAAGC
>CAJBHN010001152.1 GCA_903952805.1 uncultured Myxococcales bacterium
GTAGTTTACGGGTGTCGTCGTCGCCGCCAGCCTGGCGGGGCTGTTTGCGTTCCCCCAGGCCCTCATCACCTCGATCGGTCTCGCCGGACTGTTGACCGCCGCCATCACCACCACCCTGGCGGTGACGCTGACACCGGCACTGCTCGTGCTCGCCGACGGCGGCCTTGGCAGCGCCACCGAAGAAGACCCCGAGCAGGTCATCGCCACCTCGTTTCTGTATCGATTGGCGGGACAGGTCATGGCCCGGCCGGCCCTGGTCAGCGTCGTCACCATCGTCGGCCTGCTGTTGATGGCTGTACCCTTTGCCCGCTTCGAAGGCACCATTCCCGACTACACGATGCTGCCCGCCGGCAATCCCACCAAGGATGCCTGCGCGACCGTCGACAGCGCCTTCACCAAGAACCTGATGACGCCCCATGAGCTCATCGTCCGCTTCGACCGTCCCATCCTCACCGGCGAGGGCGCCCGGCAACGCCTGCAGCATCTGGCCCGCATTTCCGACATGTTGGCGGCCCGTGACGACATTTCAAAAGTGCTGTCGCCGTTGTCGCTGGCGCCCGGCGTCTCGGCGATGACGATGGCCCAACAGCTGGCCCAGCCCGACATCCAGGAAAGCCCCGACCTGCGCCGCGCCCTCAACGCCTTCGTCGACCAAGACCTCTACCGCTTCACACTTTACCCCGCCCAGCCCACCACCAACCCAGCCACCCTGGCGTCGGTGCCGTTGCTGGTCGCCGCCGTCAAAGACGTCCCGGTCTTGGCCAGCGACGCCGGCGTCGTCGTCGTCAGCGACGCCGAGATGGGTGGGGTGCCCGCCGTCGTACAAGCCCTCAAGGAGCGGGTCCGCGAGCGGGTGCCGTTGATGATGCTCATCGTCGCCCTGGTCATGGGCGTCGTGTTGGGTGTGGCGTTCCGGTCGGTGATCGTGCCCATCAAGGCTATCGTGTTGAATGCGCTGAGTCTCACCGCCAGCTACGGCGCCGTCGTCGTCATCTTCCAGGATGGTGTGGGGGCCGGGCTGTTGGGCTTCACGGCGACGGGCACTTCGGAACTGTTGCTGCCGGTGCTGTTGTTCTCGCTCTGCTTTGGTTTGTCGATGGACTACGAAGTCATTTTGCTGGCCCGCGTGCGCGAAGAGGTGCAGCGCGGTCACGACGACGGTACCGCCGTCGCGCGCGGCCTGGCCCTGACGGGCAAGAGCATCGGCAGCGCCGCGCTGTTGTTCTGCCTGGTGGTGGGCGCGTTTGCGACCTCGCGCATCTTGTCGATGAAGGCCCTCGGCGTGGGCCTGGCGCTCGCTGTCATCATCGATGCCACGATTGTGCGGGGTCTGCTGGCACCGGCGGCGATGGTGCTGCTCGGCCGTCGCAACTGGTGGCCATCAGACCCGAGCAAAGAGCGCGACAGCCTCGAGCCCTGACGCCACATCCTTGTGTGACAGGCGGCTTGCGCGGGGACCATCGCCTGGACACCATGGCTCGATGAGCACCCAGGATCTTGCCGGCAAACTCGTCTTCATCACCGGCGCCAACACCGGTATCGGTCGGGTCACAGCCCACGAACTCGCCAGGCGCGGCGCCAGGCTCGTGTTCGCCGGTCGCTCCGAAGAAAAGACCCGCCCGATCATGGACGACATCGCCAAAGACACCGGCAACCAGGCCCTGGAATTTTTGGCCTGCGATCTTTCTTCGCTCGCCAGCGTTCGGGCCGCCGCCGACACCTTCGTCGCCAGCGATCGCCCCATCGACGTGCTCATCAACAACGCCGGCCTCGGCGGGACCCGCGGACAAACCGTCGAAGGCTTCGAACTGACGTTTGGCACCAACCACCTGGGGCATTTTCTGCTGACCGAGCGCCTGCGACCCCGGCTGCTGCAGGCCCCGGCCGCCCGCATCATCAACGTCGCCAGCATGGCCCATTACCAGGCCAAACATGGCATCGATTTCGATGCCGTGCGCAAGCCCACCGGCCTGGGCGTCAGCGAATACGCCGTCTCGAAATTGGCCAATGTGCTGCACGCCAGTGAGCTCGCCCGTCGCCTGCAGGGCACCAGAGTTCTTGCCTGCTCACTGCACCCCGGCGTCGTCGCCACCAACATCTGGCAGCGCAGCATGGGGCGCCCCCTCGCCGCTGTCGTCAAACTCTTCATGATGTCCAGCGACGACGGCGCCCGCACCACCGTGTTTTGCGCCACGACGCCGACGCTGGCGGACCACAACGGTGCCTACTTCGACAAACAGCGCCCCACCCGCCCCAGCCAGAAGGCTCGTGACGAGTCACTCGCCAAGGCCCTGTGGGACTTCAGCGCCGAGGCGGTCGCTCCCTTCCTGTCGTGAGGAGGGTTTCGCGCGCCTGATGCCCGGGGTACGCGAGCCTCATGTCTCGCATCTCGGTGTGGCTCGTCATGTGTCTCGGCGTCAGCGCCTCTGCCCTTGCGCAGCCCGCCGGCGGTGGGAGTGGATCAGGCAGCCCAGCCGTGATCGACGACGCCCTCCCAGCAGCTGCTGACATCGTCACCGACGCCTCGGCCAACGTCGAGGTTTTGACGGGCGTCGA
>CAJBHN010001153.1 GCA_903952805.1 uncultured Myxococcales bacterium
CTGGCGTCGGCCCAACTCGACATCCAGGTATCGCCGCCGGGCGTGGACCTGTTGTCGATCGCCTGGATGCATTGGGAGCTGTTTTGCTGCGCTCCCGTCGTCACTCGCGATTGGGCCCGTGAGGCCCGCGCCGACGAAGACGAAAATGCCCGCGTTTTTGGCCGCGGCCGCTCTGGCACGTGAAGCTGCCCAGGCGTCACCCGCTGGGTGTCCAGGTTTGGCTGCGGGGCCGCTGTCGTGGGACCGTTGCTGCATGACGCCGATGCCATCCTCGGCCCCCGTCCGTCGCGCCGCGTCGGCGGAGCGCTTCGCCCACAAGGCGATGACGATCGTCAACGCTGTGCTGTTGGCGAATGCCGAGCGCAACGAGCGTTCGTTGGCGCTGGCGCGACTCGTCATGTGCCTGGCGTATTCGGTTCGTCTGGTGGTGCTGTATTCCGACGACCTCGCTGACGGCCAGGTCAAGGACTGGTTTGACCTGATCATCATGGTGGGCGCCTCGACGCTGTCGGTGGCCCACCTGGCTCGTCCTGGCGATCGTGCCCCCTGGGACAGGGTGCCGTTTCGCTGGCGACAATCGACGTTCGTCGTCGTCGACCTGGTGCTGTTTGGCATGGCGATTTTTCCGGCCATCGTGCAGCCCGAGCCCGGCTACGACGGCATCTTGAGGACGCCATATGTCGGGGTGGGAACCCTGGTCGCCGTCGGCGGCGGCATGCGCTTGCGGCCCCGCCTGGCCCTGTTGAGCTCTGGTGGCGTCATGGCGTTGTTTTTGTTGGCTTGCGTCCTCGACGTGACCCGCAATCCCGCCATCGTTGCCTGGGGCGTGCCGGAATTTGCCTTCGACGTGCTTGAACTCAGCGGCGCGGCCTTGTTGGGCGTGCTGGTGGCCACGCGGACGTTGTCGTTGGCCACCGAATCCGCCGCGCGGGCCATCGACGCCGAGAGGGCCCGGGAACGCTTCGGAGCCTATGTCGGCCACGAAGTCGCCGCAGAAGCGCTGCGCGTCGACGAAATCGTGTTGGGTGGCGTGCGGCAGCCGGTGGCGGTGCTCTTTTCCGACCTGCGCGGGTTCACCAGCTACGCCGAGCAGCTCAGCCCCGAGGTCCTGGTCACCCAGCTCAACGCCTATTTGGAAGAAATGGTGGCCGTCATCACAAGCCACGGCGGTGTCGTCGACAAATATATCGGTGACGGCATCATGGCGGTTTTTGGCGCTCCCAGGGTGCGCCCCGACGATGCCGTCCGGGCGCTCCGCTGCGCGGAGGCGCTGACGACGGCGCTGACGGCGCATAACCGACGGCGAACCACGATGTCGCTGCCGCCGCTGCGCATGGGTGTGGGCGTCCACTACGGCACCGTGGTCGCTGGCAACATCGGCACGGTCGAGCATGCGCAGTACACCGTCATCGGCGACGTCGTGAATCTGGCCTCCAGGCTGGAGAACGCCACCAAAGACCTGCAGGTGACGGTGCTCGTCAGCCAGGCTGCCAGGGACGCTGCCGGACCAGGGGCGCCGGCGTTGGTGGCGCTGGGCTCGCTGGCGGTGCGTGGTCGAGCTGAATCTGTCGACATCTACGCGCTGGCGAGCGAGCATGAGCGCCTGTCGTTGGCGGCGCGCGCTGCGGACAGCCCGGCCGATGACGGCTGACATGCCCCGTTTACGTCGCCGCTTCACGCCGTAGAGTTTTTCGGTGCTCGCACTGCAAAAGCTCGGAAAACATTATGGCGGCCGCGTTCTCTTTGAGGACGTGTCCTTGCTGCTCACCCCCGGCGCCCGCTACGGCCTGGTCGGCGCCAACGGATCGGGCAAGTCGACCTTGCTGCGGATCATGACCGGCGACGAGGAGGCCAGCGAAGGCGGCATCCTTGTGCCCCGCGGCTGTCGCCTCGGCGTGTTGCGCCAGGATCGCTTCCTCGACCTCGAGCAGCGCATCGTCGACGTCGCGATGCAGGGCGATGACGAGGTGTGGGCGGCGATGCAGCGCAAGGACCAGACGGCCGATCCCGTCGAGCTCGCCGCGCTCGAAGACATCGTGGCCGGCAACGACGGCTACACGCTGGAAGCCCGCGCCGGCAGCGTGTTGGCGGGCCTGGGCATCCCGACGGCGGTTCATCAGGATCAACTCGGGACCTTGTCGGGCGGCTTTCAGCTGCGGGTGTTGCTGGCCCAGACGCTGTTGGCCCGCGCCGACGTGCTGCTGCTCGACGAGCCCACCAACCACCTCGACATCTTGAGCATCCGTTGGCTTGAGCGGCACATCGCGATGACGCCGGCCACGGTATGCGTCATCAGCCACGACGTCCGCTTCCTCGACAACGTCACCACCCACACCCTCGACATCGACTACGGCGGCGTCACCGCCTACAGCTTCCCCTACACCAGGGCGATGGCCGACAAGGAGTTGCAGCGGGCCCAAAAGGCCGCCGCCATCGAGAACATCCAATCCCAGATCGACCATAAGCAGGCCTTCGTCGACCGCTTCGGCGCCAAGGCCAGCAAGGCCACCCAGGCCTCCAGCCGCATGAAGCAGATCGAGAAGCTCGCCGAGAAGCTCGATGATCTGCCTCCGTCGTCACGGCGGGCGCCAGCCTTTCGCTTCACGCCCCAGCGTCCATCGGGCAAAGAGGTCTTTGACGTCAAGCACCTGAGCAAGGCCTACGGCGACAAGGTCGTGCTGAAGGACCTGACGGCCCTCATTCGTCGAGGCGAAAAAGTCGCCATCATCGGCGAAAACGGCGTCGGCAAGTCGACGTTCTTGAAGATCCTCGCTGAGGTCATCGACCTCGACGAAGGCAGCGTCAAACGCGGTCACGAGGTCTCGGTCGGCTACTTCGCCCAGGACCACAAAGAGATCCTCGACCGCGACGCCGATACGCCGCTGACGTGGCTCGATAGAAAGACCGGCAACCGCGGCATTGCCTATACCCGTGGCCAATTGGGCCGGGCCCTGTTCTCCGGCGAGGACGTGAAAAAGCCCGTCACGGCCCTGTCGGGTGGCGAAGCCGCTCGGTTGGTCTTTGCCGGCCTCGCCGTCGACGAACCCAACACGCTGCTGCTCGACGAGCCCACCAACCACCTCGACATCGAGGCCATTGCCGCCCTGGTCGAGTCGCTCAAGGCCTTCGAGGGCACCCTGGTCTTTGTGTCCCACGACCGCGCCTTCGTCGACGCGCTGGCCACCCGGGTCATCGAGGTCCGGCGCTCGGGGGTCACCGACTTCCAGGGAGGCTTCACCGAATACCTGAAGGCCCAGCACGACGACCACCTCGATGCCGGCGCCATCGCCGATCGGGTCCGCGCCGAGGCCAAGGCTGCCGCCGCCGCCAACGGCGGCAGTGCGGCGGCTGGCTTGTCGTGGGAAGAGCAAAAGAAGCGCAAGAACCGGCTCAAGGACCTCGAGAAGAAGAGGGACCTGGTGTTGAAGGACATCGAGAGCAAAGAGGCCCGCAAGCAGGCCATCGTGCTGCGCTGGGCCGAGCCGGGCTTCTTCGAAAAGAACCCGGTCGACGTCGTCAATGCCCTGCAGACCGAACACGACGGCCTGGAGGCGAGCATCGCCCAGCTGGTCGAGCGCTGGGAGGAAATCGAAAGCGACCTCGGGGGCATGACCGCATGAGTGTCGCCAGCGACGTGCGCAGCATCGCCGACGCCATCGCCGTCTCGGCCCACAGTGCGCAGCGTCGTCGTCACGGTGCTCCGTACATCGATCATCCCCGCGCGGTGTGCGCCATTGCCGACGACATCGCGACGGCGGTGGGCCTGCCCTTTGGCGAGGACGACGCCGCCGTAGCGCTAATGCACGATGTGCTGGAAGACTCGCCGCATCACACCTTGGCCGACCTGAGCGCGGCCTGCGGTGTCGACGTCGCCAACCGGGTGCAGCTGTTGACCAAGGTGGGCAAAGGCCACGACGTCACCGTCGCCTACTACGAGGCCTTGATGGGGGGCGTCGTCGTCGACGCGCTTGATCAAGATCGCCGACCGGCTGCACAACCTGAGCGAGCTGCACAAGGCCCACAGCGACACCAAGCTGCGCGAGTACGTCGACGAGACCCTGGCCTTTGTGCGCCCCCTGGCCGACGGCTTCGACGCGGCCCCACGGGCGGGGCTGCGGGCGGCCGTCGACCACGCCATCGACAACGCCCTCCGCAACGGCGCGGCGGCCAGCGCGGGTGCGGTCCCGACCACGACCAACCAGCGGGGCCTCTACGCCATCGTGCACCCCCGCGGGGGCGCGGCGACGACGTTGTCGCGGCTGTCGGCGATGCTGCGGGGCGGCGCGACCCGGGTGCAGCTGCGGGTCAAGCCGGCCGACGGCCTGACGGACCAGGCCTGGCTGGCACTGCTCATCGACGTCGCCACCCTCGCGGGTCGCCATGGCGCCGACGTCGTCGTCAACGACCGCGCCGACCTCGCCTTTGCCGCCCGACTCCTGGGCCATCCCGTCGGCGTCCACGTCGGCGACGGCGACCTGCCACCGCGCTTCGCCCGCGCGATGTTGGGCACCGAAGCGTTATTGGGCACCTCGACGCACAGCGTCGCCCAACTGCGAGCGATGGTCGCCGAGGGCAGCGCCGGCCATGTGGCGCTGGGTCCCGTCTGGGCCTCACCGACCAAACAGGGTCATGCCGACGTCGTGGGTCCCGAGGCGCTGCGCGAGGCCTGCCGCGACGCCTCCCTGCCGGTGGTGGCCATTGGCGGCATCACGACGACAGAGCGGGCCGCCATCGCCGCCCGTGCTGGGGCGGCCTGGATTGCGGTGGTGTCAGCCCTCGACGGCGACGCCGACGACGCCGTCCATTTGGTGGCCCGTCGCTTTGCCCTGTCCATCGCCGCCGCCCACGGTGCCAGCGCTGTTGATGCGGTGGGGCCTGAACGTGGCCTGAGCGTGGCCTGAGCGGCGTTCACCGCCGTGGTCGTCGTGGCATCGTCAGCTGGCGCCAGCAGGCCATGCATCGCCTTCACCTCAGCCGACGAGCTAACGCCCCACGCACGCCGTCGGTGAGCAGCCCAGACGCTCCGTGACGGGGTCGGCGGCACACACCGCATCGCTGCCGCAATCGTCGTCGACGTTGCACGGCTTGCTGCAGCAATGGACCCGGGTGTTGTCGGCGAAGTCGGGGATGCAGATGCCGGCTTCACCCGCGAGCAGATTGAAGACGTCGCACTGACCGCCCCCTTTGGTGCAGGGACGGCCGACGCCGAGGTCGTTGCCACAGTTGCCCTCGAGGCATTGATCAGACGGCGGTGGCGTGTCGGCGGGGCAGACCACGTCGTCGTCGTTGTTGACGGCGTTGTCCGTCGACGGCGACCCACAGGCGGCAAGCCATGACAGCAACACGAGCGACACGATGGTGGGCATGCGGTGATCATGCCGGGCTGATCATCGACGAGGCCACCCGAGACAGCGACGAGCGGGCACGCTCAGGCTGTCGGCGGCAGCGGCGTGCGGCCTTTGCGCTTGAACCACGACAGGAAGCGCTTCTCATGGTCGTTGAGCAGGGCCCGATCGATGAGGCGGTTGTCGAGCGGCGAAAAGGTCAGCGGCTTGACGCGCAAAAAGCGGCGGGGGACGCCGACTGGTGGCTCGACGGTGTCCTCGACGACGGTGCACAGGTTCTCGATGCGCACGCCGCCCCACTGCGGCAGATACACGCCGGGCTCGATCGAAAAGACCTGGCCGGGCTCGACGGTGCCGCGGGCGCCCATGCGGATCGACGGCGGCGATTCATGGACATTGACGCCGACGCCGTGGCCGGTGCCGTGGCCGTAGTCGAGGCCGTGGCGCCACAGGGGATCGCGCACCAGGGCGTCGATCTGCTCGCCAGTGACGCCGACGGGCACCCGGGCGCTCATGCCCGCGATGGCCGCCTTGAGCACGAGGGTGTAGAGGCGCTTTTGCTCCCTGGAGGCCTTCGTCGTCGACGGACCGGCCAGGAAGGTGCGCGTGAGGTCGGTGGCGTAGCCGCCCTCGTAGTAGGCGCCGGTGTCGAGCAGAAAGAGCTCACCGGGCACGATGCGGCGCTTTTCGTCTGGGGTCGAGTAGTGAATGACGGCGCCGTTTTTGCCGGCCGCCGAGATGACCTTGAACGACAAGCCAAAGGCACCGCTGGCGCGGAAGCGGGCCTCGGTCTCTCTGGCGACGTCGGCCTCGGTGACCGGATGGTTCTTCTTCAGCTCCCGCGCCAACCAGCGCTGGACCTCGTCGACGACCGCGTCGGCGCGGGCGAAGGCCGCCTGCATATGACCGAGTTCGGCGGCGGTCTTTTTGGTGCGCAGCACGGCGTAGGGGCTTGGGACCTCGACCAGGATGGCGCCCTTGTCGATGAGGGCCTGAGCGGTCGCGTGGGGCGTGGTGACGGGGTCGACGCCGAGACGGGTGCCCGACGCCAGGCTGGCGGCGATGTCGGCGACGACGTCGATACCGGCTTCGATGGCGTGGTCGCCAGCGACGGTGCCGTCCAACGCAAGGCGCAGCGAGGTGGCGGTGACGAGGCCACGACCACGGAAGGTGGCCTGATAGGGGAACTGATCACCGCGCAGGTTCGCGATCCACGCCAGCTCGTCGAGCGCGCAGACGACGAGGCCGTCGAGTTGGTGGGCCTTCAACAGGTCGCCCCCCAGGGCCACCCGCTGCTGCACCGTGCGGCCCGACAGGGCGGCGTCGATGGCCCAGATGCGGCCGTCCATGGCGGGGGCGGGGTCGGTGGCGTGACGGACCTCGTCGACGGGGCTCGCAGCCAGCGGCACCAGCGACCAGCCATCGGCCCTGGCGCGCTCGCCGCACAGACGCATCAGCGACAGGCTCACCCTCTCGCTCTCGATGCCGACCTTCTGGCCCGACGCGATATCCTTGAGCAGCCCGAGCCAACCAACCTCGATACCGGTCAGCGACGTCGTCACCGTCGACGACGGCACTTCCTGACTGGCCTGCAGCGTGTAGCGACCATCGACGACCAGGTGCAGCACCGACGGGGTGATGACGGCGTCGCCCATCGACCCCGTGAAGCCCGTCAGCCAACGACGGGTCGACACCGCGTCGGGCACGTACTCATTCAAGAAGGCATCGGTGGCACGGACGACGAGGACGTCGACGCCGACCTCGACCATGCGAACTCGCACCTGGGCGAGACGGGTGCTCAGGGTGTCCGTCGGAGGGGCCGTTTTAGAGGGGGTGCGCGCGTCAGCCATGGGGCTCTGTAGCATCAGCGAGCGCCGTGGTGCCGGGGGACGACACCGGCAGGCGCCTGGTGTGCGCCGCTTGACGGCGGGGGCGGTACCCCCTAGCACGTCGTCGCCGTGGGCTCATTCAGACGCCTGCAACCACGTGGGAGACGCCATGCAGATTGGCAAGAACGCCGCTGTCGCCATCGAATATACGCTGACCATTGACGGCGGCTTTGTCGTCGACGCCTCCGAGAAGGGTCACCCCCTGTGGTACCTCCATGGCGGCAGCAACATCATCCCCGGGCTCGAAAAAGCGCTGACGGGTTTGAAGGTTGGCGACAAGAAGGACGTCGTCGTCATTCCCGAGGAAGGCTACGGCCCCTACCTGGATGACCGCGTTCACCAGGTGCCAAAGAACCGCTTCCCCACCGGCACCTACAACCTCGGCGACCACGTCACGGCGACGTCGCCCGATGGCACCGAGATGGATGCCAAGATCACCGCGATGGACGGCAAGAACTACACCCTGGACTTCAACCACGAGTTGGCTGGCAAGACGCTGAACTTCGCCATCGTCGTCGCCGAAGTCCGCACGGCCACCAAGGATGAACTGCAGCACGGCCACGTCCACGGCCCCGGCGGCCACCAGCACTGAGCGCCAGTCGACGCGCCCGGCGAGGTGTGCGGGTCCCAGGAGGTTGGCTGATGGCCAACCTCCTGTTTTTTTCAGGTCTTTGACGCGATGGGCGCCATCAATACAGCGGGTCGTCGGCGCCGTTGGTGACCGTGACGTAGACGATGGTGTCGGCTCGGACGGCGGCGTCGAGGCCATTCCAGGCGTCCAGCAGAATTGGCACGTAGGCGGGTTCAAAAGCGATGACAGCGAGCATCTGCCGCTGCCAACCATCGCTTGGGTCGACGTTGGCGGTGCTCACCAGGATGTCTTCGAGCTTGCCCGTCAACAGCGACGTCGCGCGCTCGGGAGTCAACGTCACCGGCGGCTGGTTTGGAGGCTGAAAGACAAAGGCGCGCACGACGCTGACGCCGTAGCTGACGTCGTCAACCGCGACGACAAGATCCGTCTTTTTGGTCTGGGTGGCCGTATAGCGAACCTCACCCTCGGTGAGCAGCAGCGTGGCGTCGTTGCAACGGGCCAACAGCTCGTAGGCGAACACCTCTGACAGCAGGGAACTGCCGCCAAGGTTGCCGTCGGCGACCATCTCCTGGCCGCCGGCGGTGAGCAGAGCAAGGTCGGCGTCATCGTAGGGGTCGGCGCCGAAGTCGATGGCGGTGTCGATGAACGCCGGCGCGGTCGACGTCAGCGCCGGACCCAGCGCGGGACAGCCGGCGATGACGCCAAAGCCTGCGGTCGGTACCGCTTCGCCCTCACCTTCGCCCTCGCCTTCGCCCTCGCCCTCACCCTCGCCCTCGCCCTCGCCCTCGCCTTCGCCCTCACCTTCACCCTCGCCTGCACCGACGTCCGGCGTGGTGGGGCACGCCAGGGTCAGCAGCGACGTGGCCGCGAGGACGACGGTGATCGAGCGGTTCAGCATGGTGACAATGCTTCCATGCAGGCACGGTCTGTCAAGGCGCAGCGGCGACGAGCCCGACCGCGACGACCACGACCACGACGATGATGACCGGGACGGGCACCGCGTCGACCGGGCCGCCCCGTGTCGTCAGCTGCGGGGCAGGTGCATGGTGAAGCGGCAACCACCGCCCGGCGACGACTCCACCGTCACAGCACCGTGGTGGTCTTCGGCGATGCGCTTGACGAGGGCCAAACCAAGGCCGGTGCCTCCATCCTTGCCGAACGAGGCAAAGCTCTGAAACAAGCGGTCTTCAATCTCTGGGGCAAGCCCGGGACCGTTGTCTTCGACGACGATGACGAGGTCGTCGCGCTCCCCACGAGGGGCGATGCTCAAGCTGACGCTGATGGTGCCCCTCTTGCCGGGGGTCTTGCCGGGGGTCTGTTGCAGGGCCTCTTTGGCATTGGTCACGAGGTTGACGACGGCGCGTTGCACCTTGACGGCATCAAAGCGGGCATGGCCCGACAGCGACGAAGAAAACACCAGTTCAGGGCCATCGGGGTCAGGCACCATGGACAGCAGCACCGTCTGCAGCTCGTGGGCAAACGTTTCCAGCCACACCTTGCGCACCAACACCGTGCTGCCGTCGCCACGGGCAAACGACATGAGTTCCTTGATCATGGTGCTCATCTGGTCGGTGCTCCTCAACACCACCTCGGCGTGGGCCTCTCGCTCCACGGCGTTGTCCTCGGTGGCCATCAACTGCACGTAGCC
>CAJBHN010001154.1 GCA_903952805.1 uncultured Myxococcales bacterium
AGTGCTAGGACCTCCACACGTTCTGCTCCAAGGTGCATCACTACGGCATCTCCTGGACCCCGTCGGCCATGGAGCAGCGCATCGGGCGCATCGACCGGGTGCGGTCACAGACCGACCGGCGGCTGACGGCCCTCGGTCGGGAACCTGCTGGCGCGGACCGTTTGCAGGTTCACCTGCCCTACCTGCAAGACACGGTCGAGGTGCTGCAGGTTGAACGGGTCCTTGGCCGCATGGATACGTTTCTCAGGCTCATGCACGAAGGCCTCGCCCCTCCGACGACGGAGTCGCGCCGCATCGACGTTGGGCACGAGCTGCTGGCCGTGCGCCCTGCTGTCGCTGGCGACACCGAGCCACTGCGAAGCGCGTTCCCCATTCCTGAATGGGCAACCAAAGGCACCAGGCACACCCTGGCGGTCCAGGAAACGTGGAGTGCCACGATCCACGAACGACTCGCCCGGTTGGCCGTGCCCAGCCTCGGCGGCCTCTCGATCACCTGGTCCGAGCTCCCGCCGCCTGGAGCCCTGCTCGGCACAGCCACCTTGCCGAATGGACGGGTACAACCCTTCACGCTGCTCCAGCGGTCCGAGCAGGGCCACATCGTTCTCCGCTGTGTCAGTCCCATTGGCAGAACCGACCCCCAGGATGACCCCGAGACCATCATCCAATCGGCGATGGCGCTGTCCTGCCGCGTCGGCGCCATCCTCACCCGCGAGGAGCGTACCTATGACCTCACGGTCGAGGACGACGTGCTGCTGGGCAAAGCGGCCGACGACGCAGCCCGGGTGGGCCTCCTCGTCCGTCGTGTGACCACGCAAGCCGACGCCATGGAACAAGACCAGTTCGACGACGGGCGCGATGCCGCCATCGACGTGTTTGTCAGCGACCTGCGCAAGGAGGCCCACCATGGCGACTAAGCTCAGTTGGCGAACGCTGTGCCGGGGTCTGCGGACGACGGTGGAGGGCGACGAGGTGGTGGTCTTCTTCGAGAACGGCCGCAGTCATCGGGTTTCGCTGGAAGAAACCACCGACACGGTGGAGCTGGAGGCCATTGTCGCCGGTGCCGCAGCCGTCCGCGACGTGCCAGATCTGCCGGTGCGCATCTGGCAGCACAATCACGCCGCCCAGCTCGTGAGCTTTCGCATCGACGAGCGGGGCCGGGTGCGCGCCCGAGGCTGGGTCCCAAAGGCAGGGCTGACCGAGGAGGAATTCCAACTCATGCTTCGCCGGGTGGCCACCGAGAGCGATCGTCTCGAGTTCCTGTTGACCGGCAGAGACCAACAATAGCGAGGCGACGGTGGCCCAGTGGGCCTGCCGCGCGGCTTTTAGCCGACTCTGACCACCAAGAAGGAAATACCGACACCATGCCCATCTCGGATGGAGATCCAGAGCCGCGCAACCATTTCGAGATGCAGCTGTCGGCTGGTTCATGTGCTTTCGGATATGGTGCGACAAGGGTGTTCCTGCCACGAACATCACCAACCTCCGAGTGTGAACGAGGGCCTGCGGTGGCGCACTTGCGAACCCGGGACCAGCGGCATCCCAGTGGGGCGGCGCGACTTGGGCTCGCTGGGCTTCTGGCGCCTCGGCAGCGTTGCGTCATCGCCGTACTCCCGACCGTGCTCTCACAACGTTGAGGCGCGGGCTGCTTCGGCCGCGCAGAGCATGTCGTCACGGGACATCGTGGGCGTCTCGATCACGACAGGAACGTCGCCCATGCGTTCGTCGAAGCCTTCTACGAGGCCGAGTTTCTTCTGCCGATGCCAGAGGTCTGTCCCCACCAGCAGGCTTAGCGGGTACGACCGTACCGTCGGCACGCCCATGTCGCGGCACCAGCGCAACGAGTCCTTGAAGGACGCCAGCGTCTGTTCGGGAAGGCCATAGATAAGGCTCACGCTGAAATTGATACCCAGACGCTGCAGTTCTCGGATCGTTTTTTCTGCGGGCTTCAATTCGGAGCGACGAGCGACGGCATCGCCGACGTGCTCGTCTGTGGTCTGGATGCCAAATTCGAGTTCGACATCGAGGGCGGCAAATCGGTCCAGCAGCTCGGCGGTTCGCGAGCGCATCGCGAGGAAGCGGCATTGGAAGGTAAGTGACCCCTTGAAATCCGCGGTGCTGAGTTCCTTGAGGACCGCAATGGCGTGCTCGGGGCTTGCATTGAACAGCGGATCCAGCACGTTGATCCTCTTGACCCGATGCCGCGCGAAGAGGGCGACCTCTTGGCGCAGGACATCCAGGTTGCGAGTGCGAATGCGACGCTGTTCTGGCTCGCCCGGGTGGGCACAAAACGAGCATGCGTAGCTGCACCCGCGTGCAGTCTCCCACCGGACCATCGGCTCATCGTCATTCACCACGAGGACGCCGTCGAGGTACGGCGATGGGAGGCCTGCAAGATTCACGGTCGCAAAACCGGCGCGACCAGCGGCCGCAACCTGAACGACGCCTTCAATGTCGCGCGCCCCACGCGCAAGTTGCACGAGTGCGTCCTCACCCGCGCCTCGCACAAAGCAGTTGGCACCGACGAACCGCGTGGGGAGTTCCTCAATGGGCGCGTAGGTGACTTCTGGTCCACCGATGACAATGAGCGCGCGGCTGCCGCGACCTCGCAACAGTCCGAGGACACGCCGCACGAGCACTACGTTCCATACGTAGGCACCAATGGCAATGATGTCGGTGCCTGCCGCCACTATCGCGTCGACGATGCCATGCTCGATCTCGGGCTTGACGTCACGCGCCGAAAAGACGAACGCCTTGGTTTTGACACCCATCGCTCGGAGGTTTGCCTCGATGGACGCATGCCCCAGTGGCACTCGAGGGTCGCGCGGCCGCGTCCAATCAAACGCGACCAGGCTCACGGAGCGTCGGACGTTGCACCGACCGATCTGCAACAGCCCTTGTGGTGAAACCCTCATTGGCAGCTCCACAGCACCGTAATGACTCGGTCATCGCCGCTCATGGCGACGACGAGTCCAGGGCGAAGTGGAACGGCAACCACGCGTGACAACCGCGCAACGGTGCTCGACGTCAGAATGTACAGGAACTCGGCGCGATCAGGACGCGGGCGAAGCGTGCGACGGCGCGTTCCGTGGACAATCGCTGCAGCGATTTCGAAGGAACTGACGCCGCGTTCCACGGCCCTCTCCCTCGCATGGCGCGTGAACCACAGCGCGCGTGCCGTCGCCTTCAGCCGGTCATAAACCGTTCCTTGATCAATCATGGCCACCTCCATGGCGCGCCAGTGCGCCGGACGTCAGCGTGCGAAATGTGGCCATCAACGTCGAGCTAGATGCATCTTTTTTGCATCATTTGCATTTGTGCAATCAAGGAGCGACGTTTGACCCATGTCAAAACCCGATCACACGTGGGCCAAGGCGGCCCGCGCCAACTCCGTCAGTGCACTTGCAGCGTGGGTCCACGGGCGCGTCGGGGAATCGAAGCCGACAGCGCGTGCGCTCGCAAATACCCTCGCCAAGCGGGACGTTGCCTGGTTGGCGAAGCGACCCGCTTATGTCGACGCGCTTGTTCAACTCACAGGGCTGCCGAGAGCCGTCTTTGAAGGCGCAGGCGATGTCATCAGCTTCGAGCCTCTTCTGGACATGGAGCCATTCGATCCACGGCTCGATGCGCCTGCTGACATCGTCAATGTCGACATTCTGTCCTTGCTCGTGCATTCGGGTGTGTCCGTGGTTGCCGTGCCACCCGGCCATGGCCGTACGTTCTGGACGGCAGTGGTCAGGGCGCTCGGACGCGCAGAGGTTCATGAACGGTCACTCGAAAGCCTGGTCGCCGAAGTCGACGTCGCGGCGAGCGGCGCGCTTCTGCTCTGCGTGAACGCCATTCCGGCGAGCGGTGGCATTGTTGCCTGGCTCAATAGCCTTGCCCGGTCGGCGCGGCCGGTCGTGATCCTCTGCGACATGTTCGACGTCGACTATTTGCAGAGAGAGATGCCCGTGCGGTTCTTGCATCTTGAACTCAAGGCGAAGTGGCGACCCACCCTCATTCGTTGGCTGTGGTCGCGCAGGAAACTTCCGAATGTCGACCGAGTCCTTGGCCTCTTCGCCGCAGATGAGTCCGAATGCGTGTCGACGCCTCGCGATGTCGTGGACGCACTCGCCCTTCTTGACGAAGTGAGCCCGCGACGCTCCCTCGCGCTCTCCTCCCTCTCTCCAGATGATGCTCTCGCGAGGATCCTTCGACGACGTGACTACACGAAGACCAATGCTGCTCGGCTATTAGGCGAGCTCAGGAGTGCCATCCAGCGGCGCGCCCTCAGCCACTACCATCCTTGGACCGGGGCTTTGAGCCGAGACGAGTGGGTCGACCTCGGCCTGGCGAACGTCGACGACCACCGGAAAAGCGGCCTGCTGAGAGGTGACGACGCTGCACTCTACGCGTGGCCTGCGATCGCTCACGTCAACGAAGCGCGCCTCGCCGTCACCCGCCACCTGAAGACCGGCCAACGGTGGGGCCTCCTGTGTCTTGAGCCGGCACGGCGGCGCGTCGTTCACGAGGTCCTCGCCGGGTTGGAAGGCGCGGAGCTGAACGCCATGATTGACACTGCACTTGTCGATGATGGTTCAATCGATCGCGTTGCAGAACGCGAGGCGCTGTTCGCCGCTGTAGCCGCAAGATTTGACCAGGAGCGCGACATCCCAGACAACGAACGATGTGCGCTGCTGCTCCGCGCCGTCGCCGCCGGCTGGTGGCAGCGATACCCAGGCGTGGATCCGCCGAGTCCAGTGACTCGACCGGGTGTCGATCAGGGCGAGGAGGGTGCAGCGTTTGTTGCCGACTGCTGGACGTGGTCCCTGCATTTTTCGCGCATCGAGGTCGATGCACTGCCTTGCGGCCTCTTTCCGGGCTGGTCGTCGATATCGTGGACGACGTTGCCAGTTTGGTGGCGGGATCTGCCGGTGGCGGATGCCGGAAGACCGAGCCATCAGAGTGAACGGCTCCAAACGCTGTGCGCCGCCCTCGTCGAGGGCCGTCGCATCGCTGGGGACGCTGCCGATGTGGACGCCGTTCCGATGTGCTTCCTGCCGGCGCTGTGGCGAACCATGGTGCCCGGCCCCCTCGTGCGAACTTTGCTGTCCAGCCCTTCGGGATTGAAGGCGGCCGTCACGGCCGATGCGGCTCGCGTGTGGACCCTTGCGGTGCGCACCGAGGGGCTGCGAAGCGCGTGCCGATGGATGGAACACGCCGCCGTGCCGGCCCCGCCCGCCCATTTGGCACGGCAACTCGTGGCGGGCGTCAATGACGACGACATCCGGCACATCAGCCGCCCTTTCGAACTGCCCAAGGTGTTCCAACTGCTGGTCTTGCGCCGCCAACTCGAGGCCGGGCAAGAGGCCGCCATGGACGCTGTCATGCGGCTCTGCTTCGAGGAGACGCTCGCCGGGCTCACCCAACCGCCTGCAGCATCCCCCGCGGCAATCGAAGATGACCTGCTCGCCGTGTTGCGCGCTGGGCTCACACTGCCGTCACCGGCTCGACGCGAAGAGGCTGCTCGACTCCTCTGGGCCGCAGCACCGAAGATCGCCGAAGACGTGCTCCGAGAGAGCATCACCAACACCTCCCATGAGGGCCTCGACGCCATGCTCGGCGCCGTCGTCAGCTTGGACGAACACATGGCCGCCGGCTTGTCGGTGCTTGAAGAGCTCGGAGCACCCCCATCGGCGCGGCATTGGCTTCGCAGGGTTGTCAGCCGTCATCCACGTGTCGCTGAGCGTGCGTGGGCTCTTGAGCGCGCCCTTGGCTGACACCAGGCAGCGACTTGCGGCGGTGATGTCGGCCTGGCCCGCGCGCCTGACCAGCCTTGAGCCGTCGAGCCGTCAGGAGGAGTTTCCAGTGGGAGGTGCTGTTCAGTCTCAGCTCGCTGAGGTCCACTTCACTATTGGAGAAACACGTGAGCCTGATGCCACTCGAGGTGCTCCCGACTTGGCCGCAGCGTTTGCTCGTCCGGCAGTGCGATTTTTCGACCTTCCATCGCATAGTAGTGATGCCCCTTGTGGGCACCCCTCCGCCCAAGGTTCATCCGCCAGGCCTGCAGCGAGCGGGCGTCTACGCCGTGAGCGTTGGCCCACTCGACGTCG
>CAJBHN010001155.1 GCA_903952805.1 uncultured Myxococcales bacterium
GACCTCAGCCAGGCACGAGGTGTCGGTGCTGCAGCCCAGCGACTGCTTTTGGGTCTCGAGGTCGATGATCGAGCGGAGGTCGGGACCCGCCAACACCTCCAGGCGTTCATCCTCCGACAGCAGGGCCGCGATCAAGCCCGTCAGGTTTTCGGCGGTCTCCTTCGAGACGCCACCGGTGGGCCTGACGTCGAAGACAAGCATGCGCACGCGCTCCGCGTGGGGCGGCGTCGACGTGGTGGGCGGCGGTGTCTGGCCCGCCTGGGCCAGCGCAACAAGAAGGGTCACAACGAGCATGGCGCACCATAGCAGGCCAGGTCGAAATCGCTTTCAGGTCGTTTGGTCGTGAGGCAGGGCGCCCAACAGGCCGGGCCGACCCCGCTGCCTGTGATCACCAGGTGTCGCCGGAGCCCTCAGCCGGAGACGGACTGTCGCCACCGTACCGCGCTTTGATATCGTGAAATTATGGTCAGCATCTCGATACATCTCACCGATGAAGACGCCGCCGAACTTCGCGCCCGCGCTGCATCTCTCAGCCTCGAGCCCGAAGCCCTCGCGGCCGCTGTTCTCCACAATGAACTTCAGCACAACGATGCGGATTTCGAAGCGCTTGCAAGGCGGGTGATTGCAAAAAACCGCGAACTCTATGCTCGTCTCGCATGACGCGCGCGCTTTCCATCTCGGAGATTCTCCGAATCCATGCGCTGCTCATGGAGCAGGCGGGCTCAAGCGCCGCGGTGCGCGACATTGCCGGCCTCGAGTCTGCAGCTGCCCAGCCGCAGATGTCGTTCGGCGGAAATGACCTCTATGAAGTCCCACTGGAGAAGGCAGTTGCCCTTGCTTTTTCGCTCATTCGAAACCACCCGTTTGTCGATGGAAACAAGCGAATCGGACACGCATCGATGGAGATCATGTTGGCTCTCAACGGCATCACCTTGGAAGCGCCGATTGATGACGCAGAGCGTGTGATCCTGGGCGTTGCTGCCGGGGAACTTGGCCGCGATGAACTCCTCACATTCGTTCGGCAGTGGGCGAAGTGATCACGTTCGCCAGGGATGCGGCATCGTCGCGGGTGGGTGGCCACGCACGGCACGCTGACGTCCCGCGACCTGTAGCGTGGCTGCATGACCCATCGACAGCACCATCGCTTTACGCTGCGCGAACTGGCCATCGAGGCCATGCTTCGACGCGGCCTGCAGCCCGAGTTCGCCACCGCGGTCATCCGCCAGCTCGATGCCATCACCGGGCCGGCGCTGCCGACCGCCGACCTCGCTGACGTCGTCGATCTCACGGCCCTGGCGTGGTGCTCCATCGACAACGACGACTCACGCGACCTCGATCAGGTGTCGGTGGCCCACGAGCTCGGCGGCGGCAAGGTCCGGGTCCTGGTGGCCATTGCCGACGTCGACGCGCTGGTGGCGCAGGGGTCGCCCATCGACGACCACGCCCGCCACAACACCACCACCATCTACACCGCGGCGCGCATTTTTCCGATGCTGCCCGAGCGCTTATCCACCGATTTGACCTCGCTGAACGTCCATGAAGACCGGCTGGCCATCCTCACCGAGATGGACTTCGCCAGCGACGGCGAACTGCTGGCGTCGCGGGTCTTTCGCGCCGTCGTCCGCAACCAGGCCCAACTCGCCTACGACGCCCTCGCCGCCTGGCTCGACGGCGACGCGGACGAACCCGCCGCGGTCACCGCCGTCGTCGGCCTTGGCGCCGGCATTCGCTTGCAAGATGGCGTCGCCCAGACCCTGCGTCAACGTCGTCATGAGCGGGGAGCCCTCGATCTGGAGACCATCGTCCCCAAGGCCGTGTTCAAAGATGACGACGTCGTCGACGTCCGCCTTGAAGCGCGCAACCGCGCCCGCCAACTCATCGAAGACCTCATGATCGCCACCAACGGCGTCACCGCCCGCTTTCTGGCGGACCACGGCTTCGCGTCCCTGCGGCGGGTGGTGCGCTCGCCGGAGCGCTGGCTGCGCATTGTCGACGTCGCCCGCGAGCTCGGTGAGCTGTTGCCGCCGCTGCCGGACTCCCGGGCCCTGGAAGATTTCATGGTTCGTCGTCGTCGCGCCGACCCGCTGCGCTTCCCCGATTTGTCCCTGGTCATCGTCAAGTTGATGGGTGCGGGCGAGTACATCGTCGAACGGCCCAACGTGGCGTCCGTCGGCCACTTCGGCCTCGCCGTCCGCGATTATACCCATTCAACCGCCCCCAATCGTCGCTTCCCCGACCTCATCACCCAGCGGCTGGTCAAGGCCGTCCTCGCCGGCGCCCGCACCCCCTACGCGCATAGCGAGCTGCAGGCGCTCGCCGACCACTGCACCGCCCGCGAAGACGACGCCGACAAGGTCGAACGCAGCGTGCGCAAATCAGCCGCGGCGCTGCTGCTGCAAGACCGCCTCGGCGAGCGTTTCGGCGCGATCGTCACCGGCGCCTCCGACAAGGGCGTCTGGGTCCGCATCCTGGCGCCACCGGTCGAGGGCAAGGTCGTCGACGGCGCCCGCGGCCTCGATGTCGGCCAGAAGGTCAAGGTGCAGCTGGTCAACACCGACGTCGATCGCGGCTTCATCGACTTCGCCCGCGTCGGCTGACACTGTGCTTCCGCGATCCGGTCGCCCGTCACACCCGTCAGGCCAGGCGGATGGGGACGACCGAGGTCTCCAGCGCAGCGCCACCCACATTCACATACAGCTGGCCATCGCTGACGGTGACGTCGAGTTCGCCGCCCCGTTCGCCGAGGTGGGCGTCGAGCTGGTCAAGGAAGGCCGGGTCGAGGACGTAGACGTCGATGGTGTCGAGTTTGTGGACCTTGTGTCCGGCGAGGGCGTCTTTGAGCTGGGCCAGCGGCTGGTGGGTGACGACGACCACGCGGGGGGCGGCTTTGCTGGCCTTGTGCAGCCGCTCGGCTGACGGCGTGCCGATTTCGACCTGCAGGGTCAGTCGACCATCGAGGGTGCGCGACGACAGCGGCGCCTCGTCAGGCGACGACAGCCCTCCCTTGCTGAAGCTCAAGCCCTCCTCCCACAACAGCGCTGCCGCACACAGGCGGCACAGCAGATAGCGCCGGGTCTCTGACGGGTGCTGCGCCATCTTGAGTTCGACGGCTTCGTACAAGCCGCGATCAACGTGCGAGAGCTGGAGCTTGAAACGAACCGGGGTCGACGTCTGGGCCATGGGGCTCGGTAGCACGCGGAAGTCAGCGCAGGGTCTTTCGCAGCCGCCGTTGCCGCCGCAGCGCCTGCAGCGTGCGGTGGATGAGGGCAATGTCCCAGGCAGCGGTCGGCCGGATCCGCCGCGATCGCGGGCGGGATCGCGGGCAGGGTGGCGCCGTCGTCGCCGCCGTCGTCGTGGGGCGGGCGCATGCCACCCCGGCCGGCGCCATGGTGGGCGCCCATGAAGGGCAGGGGAGGCAGTCGCTCCCCGGCCCGCACGAGCGCCTGCAGATCCACGCGCATGGCGGCGCGCTCAGCGTCGTCGAGTCGCCGCCATCGTAGATCGGCGCCAGATGACCGCGCCCGTGCGGAGGACGGCCCAGCTCGACCCCGGCCGCGACCGGCGGCGCGCACGCCGCCACATCGAGCGCCCCAAACTCCGGCGGCGCTTCGCCCGGATGCCCGCGCTCGCCGCAGGATGGTCGCCGTCGCCGTCCATGCCGCGATCCGTGGCGGCCCCGGTGTCGGTGGCGGCATCAGCGACGTCGTCGGTGGCGGCGCTGTATTCGGCGGTGATGGCCTGGGTCAGCCGGGTGGTGGTGTCGCCGATGCTGTCGCAGGCCATGGTGCCGGTGAGGACGCCGAGGGCCCACATCGTCTGCAGAGTGCGGGTACGTCGCATATGTGCCTCCTGGACCGTTGCGTCGGTCCACCCAAAGGTCGCCTGCGGCCCCAAAAAACTTCCCTCACCCGGCTTGA
>CAJBHN010001156.1 GCA_903952805.1 uncultured Myxococcales bacterium
CGTCAGCGACGTCAGCGACCCAGGCGCGCAAAGCGGCTGCTCTCGGGCTCGAAGAAGTCGACGACGGTCGCCCATGGCTCTTCGTCGACGTCACCGTCGAGGTCCTCGATCTTTTCGACGCCACCGACCTTGAGCACAATGATGTGGTCGGTGGCGGGTTCCAGCACCGGCTCACCGGCAGGCAACCGAGCAGTGATCTGCAGGCCGGTTTCGACCGAGACGTTGGTCAACACCTCGACCTTCTCGCCCTGGTGGCTGGTGCTGGTGTCGACGCGGCCCCGCTTGACGTCGAGGCCGGGCTGGTCGGCAGAGGCGCCTGCAAGCTTGGTGGTCAGGCGGGTGGTGCCCGGGGCTGTCACCCACTCACTCTCGGCCATCACCTTGGTCTCCACGAGCTGAAACTGCCGTCCGCCATCGACGGCGCGTCCGGCCCGGGGCGAGCCCCGCACCAACACGTAGCGGCCCAGGTAGCTGTCGGGTTCACTCAGGGCCGCCTGCAGCGAATACAGCGGGAACTTGTGGCGACGAAGCAGCCTCAGGTCACTCTCGACGTCACCTCCGCGTACGGCGACGACGTGGGCCATCAGGCTGGCGGCGTCGGGGGCGGCGGCGACGCGGTCGGACCATTCGCTGTCGACGAGCAGTTCCAGGTCGGTGAAGTCGTGGCGCTGGATGCAGTGGTGCATCACCTGCCAGCCTCGCTCCGTGTCGCGTTTGGCCATCGCCCGGGCGGTGGCTTCGCAGGAAAACGCGGCGTCGTGGGCGCGGGCAATGCGGCGCGCTTCGGCGTCGCTCAGGGGGCTGTGGGAGACGGGGTCCCGGTGGCGCGCGTTCTCCCAGACGACCGTTGGCTCGCTGCCCACCAACGGGGCCCCCGTGGCACAGCCGACGATGGGCAACACCGTGGCAAGCAGCAGCAGCGAAGCGAAGGGCAGGGCGCGCATGGCAGACTCCAGATCGACGCATCGGCGCCGGCCGATTGCAGAAGACTCCTCGAAGTTTGCACCACCCATGCCAGCGCGGCGAGGCCCCGGGGGGCCGTCACCGGATCCGACGCTGTTCAAAATGATCAGGTCACTGCTTGTTTTGAACAGCGTTCATGCCCAGCCGGTCCTGCAGCGATTTCACCGTGAAGCCCTGTTGGCTCAAGCGGACGATGGCGCGGGCGGCGGCGTCGGCGGCGGCGACGGTCGTGTAGTAGGCGAGGCCGCGGGTCAGCGATTCCCGACGCAGGGCGACGCTGTCTTCGGCGCTGCGGGCGCCCACGGTCGTGTTGAACACCAGGTGGACTTCGCCGGCGGCCATCCGTTCGAGGATGTGGGGCGAGCCCTCGCGGACCTTGTTGACCCGCTCACTCTTGATGCCCTGGCCGTCCAGGAAGCGCCACGTGCCGCCCGTCGACAAAATCGTGAAGCCGGCATCCGCCAGGCGCCTCACCGCCGGCAAAATGGCCTCCTTGTCGATGTCGGCGACGCTGACAAAAGCGGTGCCGCCGGCTGGCAGTCGATGCGACGCGCCCAGTTGGCTCTTCCAAAACGCAATGTCGTCGTTGTCGTCGATGCCCATCACCTCGCCGGTGGAGCGCATTTCGGGGCCGAGCAGCACGTCGACACCGGGGAATTTGATAAACGGCAAAACGGCTTCTTTGACCGCGTAGTGGCCGATGCCCTCGCGGGTCATGGGACGGTCGAGGGGGCGGCCCAGGGACCGCTCGATCTCGTCGAGGGATTCACCGGCCTGGATGCGGGCGGCCAGGCGCGCGAGCGGCAGGCCCGTGGCCTTGGAGGCAAACGGCACCGTGCGCGATGCCCGGGGGTTCACCTCGATGACGAAGATGCGGTTGCGGCGCACGGCGAGCTGGGCGTTCATCAGACCGCGCACGCCGAGTTCGAGGGCCAAACGGCGAGCAACGCTCTCGATCTCGTCGATGACGCTGATGTCCAGCGTATGGGGCGGCAGCACGCAGGCGGAGTCGCCAGAGTGGATGCCGGCTTCTTCGATGTGCTCCATGACGCCGCCGATGACGACGCGAGTGCCGTCGCACAGCACGTCGACGTCGACTTCGATGGCACCGTCGAGAAAGCGGTCGACCAGGACGGGTCGGTCTTCCGACGCCATGACCGCGCGGTCGAGGTAGCGGTTGAGGTTGGCCATGTCGTGGACGAGTTCCATCGCGCGGCCACCCAGCACGTAGCTGGGGCGGAGCAATACCGGGAAGCCGAGCCGGGTCGCCAGCGCGACGGCCTCCTCCTTCGACGTCGCTGTGCCACCGGGTGGCTGCAGCAGGCCGAGGTGCTCGACGAGTTCGGCGGAACGCTTGCGGTCTTCAGCGCGATCGATGGCCTCGGGCGATGTGCCCAGCACGTTCACGCCGTGGGCCAGCAAGCCCTTGCGGAGCTTGAGGGGTGTCTGGCCGCCGAATTGCACGATCACGCCCCAGGGCTGCTCGCGGTCGACGACGTTCATCACTTCTTCGAGGGTCAGCGGCTCGAAGTAGAGCCGGTCGGCGGTGTCGTAGTCCGTCGACACGGTCTCGGGGTTGCAGTTGACCAAGATGGTCTCAAAGCCCCGCTCCTTCAGCGCCCAGGCGGCGAGCACGCAGCAGTA
>CAJBHN010001157.1 GCA_903952805.1 uncultured Myxococcales bacterium
GCTTGTCGGATGGCGGCGAGGCGGTCGCGTTTCACGGTGTTGGCGAGGAAACCGCTGCTTCGAATACGGACAAATCCGCGTGGCGGAATGTGCTGCAGAAATCGCCGGAGGAATTCATCGCCGTCGAGGGTCATGACCTTGTTGCGGCCGCGGTCGCGGTCATCCTTCATCCTGAACGTAATGCTTGTGTCGTTGACGTCGATGAGTCTGCTGTCGCCGATGGCCACGCGGTGAACGTCGCGAGCGAGGTAGCGCAACACCTGTCGCGGAGGTCGGCGAGCATATTGCCGCGAAATACCTTCGATATTGCTCGCACCGAAAACAGAAATCGCGGGTTTGGAGCCTTGATGAACGCCTTGCATTGGGCGTCCCAGGCGCCGCCAGCGACGACGCAGTGGATGTGCGGGTGGTGTGACAGGTTTTGTCCCCAGGTGTGCAGCACCGACACGAGGCCGGGCTCGCCGGGCAGATTCTCCCGGGCAAATCGAGCGAGCGTGGCCGACGACGCGCGAAACAGAGCGTCGTAGACCTTCCAGCGGGCGACGGCCGGGACATCGCGCAGGGCCGGGAGCAGGGTGAATACGAGAGTATTGCCTTCAGCGTATGCGACCGCCTGGGCGCGTTTCCATCAGGAACACTCTTTCGGGGCTCCATCTCGTTCACGGCCGAGCCGCCAGCTCAGGCCATTCGACCTCGCTTCCTTTCTGTCTACGCTTCAACGACGTCGTCACCGACGGCGCTGCAAGACTCGACACGAGCGGTCTGGCTCAGGCTTGGCTCGGCGGCATCCGCCCCCGCTGGATGACACGCCATTTCCTCTTCGCTCCGCGCAAGCTGTGTTGGCTTTCAGAGAGCCACCTTGTGCTCGCCACCGCCCACTACGAGATGCCAATGGCCAGCCCTTTCACGCAGAAGCGGTTTTGAGGCCTCGCCAGTCTGGCTACGGATCTTGTCGAGACCGTACGCAGTGAGCGGCGTTTCAGTGAAAGCCATTAGCCGAATAAGCTTTTCGGTAGAAAGCTGCATCACCATGGGACTCTGCCTGCTCTCCCAGCGAGAAACCGTCTCTGGAGCAACAGCCAGGAAGTCCGCGAAATCCTTCCCAGAGTAGCCGAGATATTTTCGCAAGAAGCGAATCTGCTCAGGGAGGAGCCGCTCCTCCTGGCGAGCAATGATGTGGGCGACCTCTCGGCTGAGTTCCTCGACACGAGAGAAGTCGTGATAAGTTGCGCCGCAGGAGTTGCAGCGGTGGAGAGTGCCCTCGACAAGGGCCACCTCGTTGAAAGGGAGCTGTTCCTTGGAATGCGCCAGGTCGGTGCTACGGCATTCGACACACTTCTTCATCGCTTCCTCCATGCGGTCACCACGATGGCGAGCGTCTCCGAGTCAAAGGTCGCCACAACGCAAAAGCGCTGAGTGTGGATCCTGTAACGCCAGTCACCGTTCTCCCACTCGGCAGGGTCGAAACGGCCCGCACGGAGAACGTTGATGACGTCCTGCTCGACCATTTGGTCGTTGGCCATCTCGTCAAGAGCGTGCCGTGAAAACACGACCCGTCCGTCAACGAGGATGCGGGTGAGGAGCTGTCGAGCTTCGACCTCCCGTAGCGGCTCATCTGGGTTGAACGTCACTGAGCATCCTTGATCTCACATCATGCTGCCACCAGCTTGACGTGAGATCAAGTCCGTCCACGGCCGCATCTGAAAGCCAACGTGGAGCACGTCCGACAGACGCGACTCGGCATCGTCTGTAGCGCAGCTCCTGGTCGGCGCAGGTCGGCGAGCATTTTGCCGCGAAATACCTTCGACATGGCTCGCGCCGAAAACAGAAATCCTCGACCCATTCGGCAGCGAGGTGACGCCCACAATTCGTGCAGCCACGAACGCGACACGAATTGGAAGCGTTGATCTGGTGGCCACAGCTGTCGATGGCGGCGTGGGCGCCCATCGACGTCGTTCAGGCAGCGGGAAACGCCCTCGAGGGTCCACAGCTGCGTCGTCGACAGATGCGCGCCATGGCGCTCGACATGGCGAGGGCCGTGGACGCGCACGACGTCGGCCACGCGACAGCGCAGCGCGGGTTCAATATCCACCATCGCGGCTCAGTGCTTGAGCAGGTCGAGTGGGCTCATGGTCCCGGTGACGACGTCGCGCGACACGTGGTGATATCGAAACGTCGTACCGATTCGCGCATACCCGAGGCACGATTGCACCACGCGGAGATCGATACCGGCCTCGAGCCTGTGGGTCGCATGGCTGTGCCGCAGGACCCGGTGCACATGTGGCATCGCGACATCGCGGAGGAATAAACATCGCGGTATCGCGGTATCGCGGTATCGCGGCATCGCGGCGCAAGCACACATCGCTTCATCGCGGGCAAGAGCCGTCGCGGGCGTCAGGGCTGATTCATTGCGGTGATCAGGACGCGATTTCGTCCCCCGGTCTTGGCGCCGTAGAGGGCTTCGTCGGCCAGCGCGGGGAGGAGCAGGCGGTCGGTGCGGAGGTTGGCGGTCGCCATCACCCCGCCCACGCTGACGGTCACGCGGTCGCTGACCTTCGACGTGACGTGTGCAATGGCGAGGGCCTCGATCTTCGCCCGGACCCTTTCGCCAATCTGGCGGGCCCCTTCTTCGTTGCAGGTGGGCAGCAGCAGCGCGAATTCTTCGCCGCCGATGCGGGCGACGACGTCGCTGCCGCGCTTGACGACACCCATGGCGGTCGCCGCAATCTGCGCCAGGCAGCGATCGCCGGCGATGTGGCCATAGGTGTCGTTGTAGGCCTTGAAATGGTCGACGTCGAAATACAGCAACGACAAGGGCAGGTCAGCTCGACTGCACGTCGCCCATGCCTGCCGAAACGCGAGGTCGAAGCTCCGTCGATTCGCGAGTCCGGTCAGCGCGTCGGTCGAGGCCAGTTCAAGCAAACGCCGCACCTCAGAGACCTCGACAATCAACGACAGCGCGGGAGCAATGCGCTTGAGGTCCGCGATGTCTGCCTCAGACCACCCTCCCGGCTGGTTGGTCGCCACCGTCAGCACGGGGCGCGCCGAATGCCGCGTCGCCAGCGGCAAGGCGATGTAATCGGTCGCCCCCCGAGCGGCCAACTCGGCCAGAAACTGAAAGCGAGGCGGGTCGGTGGCGAGGCGAATGCGCAGCGCCTGGTTGGTGGTGTGGACTTCATGCAGCGGGCTGTACAAATGCTCGGGCTGCTCGAGAAAGCCGTGGGGGCGCGTGAGCATGATGATGCGCTCGGGGGTCGCGCTCGACCACACGACGTGCAGACCATCGAGCGAGGCATAGGGAGGCAGCAGGGCGAGCGACACCCGCACCGGCTTGAGCGTCGTGCGCGACAAATCGCGCGCGAGGCGGAGCATCACCAGGTCGAGACTGCCCACCTCGCTCCACGTCTCGAGCATCCAGTCGCGGCTCGCCTCAAGGATGGCGACGGTCGACGTATAGACGGGGAGGGGCAGCGGCGTGGTCTCGACGAGTCCCATGCGACCAGAATATGTGGTTCCAAAGAATCGAGACAACGACGTGGCGCGACATCGCCAAAATGAGGCAAGGACGTCGACAAACCAGCGCCATCCCGCTTGTCGTCGACACGGTCCACCCTGGGGACGGCGCTATCAGCTGGGGATGCCGTCGTTGGCGATGACGACAAGGACCCCGCCGCCATCGACGCCGAGCCAGGCCCGGCCCTGTTGGGCCGCCTGGACCGCCGAGCGCCAATGCTCGACGTCGACCTCGACCTCAAGCTCGTCGTCGACCAGGTCGTCGACCTCGGCGTCGACCTCGGCGTCGACCCCGTCGTCGTCGGCGTCGTCGACCTTGGCGTCAACCTCGGCCGGCCGGCGCCGCGTCGCGGCGGCGGCGAGGGCCATGACGACGTCGCCCAGCAGCCGCAAGGGCTGCGTGCCCGCCGGCAGGGTCGGTCCATCACCGAGCCACACCGACGTCGTTGCAGGCCCAAGTCTGAGCAGACGCAAGGGGGCCCCCCAGGCTGCGAGCCGCCGTCCCGCGCGGTGCGTATGCTCGTTTTGGACGTTTTCCCGGCCCCTGGCCTGAACGAGGGCGCCGTGGCGGTCGATGTGCACCGTCGTGGGACCGTCGTCGACGTGGAAGATGAAGGCCTGTCCCCTGCACCCCTGATTGAAGTGCAGCGCCACGCAGTGGTGCATGCGCTCTCCCTCGTCGACGTAGTCGTCGGCGGTGGCGAGGAAGCGGATGCCGGGGTCGTCGGGCAGGGGAATCGGCGGTCGCGCCGCCATCGCCCCCCACCCCGTGCTCATGCTGCGGGCGCCGGCCCGCCGGGCGGCCAGGGTCGTGGCCAAGCCCTGGAGGCGGCGACGGACCAGGCGGCGCAGGCGAAGGGCCGGTGACAGACGCTCGGCCGCCGGCTCTTCGTGCCGGTCCCCCTGCAAGACGATGCACAGGGTATGCACCTGCTGCGCTGCGGGCGCCCGCTGCAAACGGAGAGCGACGACGACGTCGTCCCGCAGCCCGTCGAGGGTGTCGTCGTCGACCAGCTGCAGCAGCCGCAGGTCACGGGCTGTCGTGGGCCCGCCCACCAGGCTCCGTTCGCCCAGCACCGTCAGCCGGCCTGGCGACGACACCGGCGCGATGAGGTCAATCCGCCGCAGTTGCCAGATATGCGCCGCGCTGACCCCGGCGAAGGCGGGCTCCTCCAGCGCAGCGACGGTCTTGTCCAGCGCGCGAGTGACGACCTTGTTGGGAGCCAGGAAGCTCCGCCACGACGACAACGGGGGCGCAGCCTGCCCATGGCACGACGCCACCGTCCGCGCCTGAAATCGTCCAAGCATGGCGACCACGACCGCGGCGGCGCGAAAGCGCACGATGTCGTCAATCAAATACGGGGCCAGCAGCACCCCCTCGCTGTAGAGCAAGGGTGGCGGCCCGACACCAAGCACCGCGTCGACGATGGCGGCGGCCTTGTCGATGCGGGGGTCGCGCCGCCGCGCCACCGCGATGCAGCGCTCCAGCAGTTGGCCCTTCAGCGCCGCGATCAACGCGTCCCGGTCATCGACCACCAATGCCGACGACGACGGGGTCGCGGCAAAGAGCTGCCCCTGCACCGTCGGCGTCGGGTCTGCCTCCAGCCGCGGGGCGCCGCGGCGCGCCTCTGCCACCGCACGGGACCTCACGGTTCCCGCCGCGACGCGGCGCAGGATCGACGCGACCGTGCAGGCCGCATCCATCAACCCAATGCTGGTCACCGTGTGCGTCTCGTGCGGTTGCCCGCGGGCGCGAATCACGATGCGGTGTCGGCTGACGTCGACGTCGACCACGGCCCTGCCGTCCCTCTCGACCAGCAGCCCTGCGGGCAAGATGGACAGCTGCAACCCCCCGCGCGACGACGACATGGGCATGAACTGCGACATGAGACTATTGTTTCAGCTGGCTGCGACCGAATCGGTCGCAGCCAGCTGAAGCTCGCTGCGGGCCAGCCCGGTCGCCATTACCATCGACGACGACCCCGTCAGCGGATGTCGAGAGCGCTCCACCACACGATGAGGCTCGACGGGCGGGCCAGGTCGACGACGATGGGGACGACGCGGGCGTTTCTGGCGTCGGCGGCATCGGTCTCAGCCACACGCACGGCCAGAGTGTAGACGACGTCGTCGACGACGTAGCCCAGCTCGACCCACCAGACGTCGGCGCCATTGCTTTGGGAGTGGGCGCTGCGGCTGACACGGGTGACGGCGGCAATGCCGCGGGCGCCAACGAGGACGTCGGCGCGGAACCACTCCAACATGCCGGGCAGGGAGCGGACGACGACGCCAAGCACCGGCACGCGCAGGGCTTCAGCCTGCACCAGCCGCGGCGACAAACGACGCGGCGGCGGCGGCACGTTGGCCAGCGCGATGCGCGCCAAACGGTGTTGGCGCTCGTCGAGGCCAGCCGGCATCGCCAACACCGGGTCGCCAAAGGCAGCAACGGCGGCCGAGGTGTGGGGCGCGGGCATCATGGGTGTGGTGGCCTCAGCGATCGAACGCCACGGTTTGCAGGCCGTCGACGTCGGCGCCGCCAATGACGACGGTGCCGCCGGGCAGGGTGCTGACGCGAGTGGCGCCGACGACGGTCGTCGACAACGTGCGGGAGCCCCCGCCGGCAACCCCGCTGCCATCGACGATATGCAGGGTGGTGCCGTCGACGCTGAGGCCAACGAAGGTGCCGTCGTCAGTGACGACAAAGTGGGCGACGTCGCCGACGACAGCGGCCGCAACGGTGGCAACGCCGGCGAGGGGGCGGGTGGTGGCATTGTCGACGACCGCGACGGTGCCAACGTCGTCCAGCACGAGGACGTCTGCGCCACGACGACCAAGGGCAATGGCTGGCCCCAACGGCACCAGCGCGGTGTCGACCCAGGCGAGTTCGTCGTCGATGACGAAGACCGCGGCATCGGCGGCGGTGACCTCAAAGCCACGGCGGGAGCCAGCCCGGGCAGCGACCACGGGCGTCGTGACACCACCGCTGCTGCTCAGCAGGTCGAGGCGGTTGTCGCCGTCCATGAACCACACCTGCCCATCGCGGCGGGGCGCAGCGACGGCGCCACAAGGCTGCGTGCCGACGGCGTTGACGATGCGGCGGCCGCCGTCTGGGTCAAAGAGCACGACGGTGGACGAGGCGCCGGCAGTACAGCCACCGGTGACAGCGACGACGCCGGCGTTGGCGGCGCAGCCAACCCCGCCTACGCCGGTGGGAAAGCCGCCGGCGAAACCCACGATTTCAAAGCGGTCGTTCAAGACATAGGCCCCCTGGCTGGACGCGCGGCCACCAGCGACAAAGACGTGGCCAAAGCCATCGTCAGCGACGCAGGCATCACCGCCCGTGGCCGGGGGCAGGGTAGTCAAAGCTCCCACCTGGTTGACCGGCGCCAGCAACACGGTGGCGGCGATGACACCACCCGGCTCGGGGACCCCAAAGAGGCCGGTGCGACCAAAGCCCACCAGCGTGGCGGCGTCTTCGTCGACATTGAAGGCGCGGACCTCGAAATGAACCCGGGTGGCGTCGGCGTCGAATTCGAAGCTGCGTTCATCCGAGCTGCCATTGGGCTCGCCGACATCGCCGACGGTTTGGTGGGCAATCTCGACGGCGCCGTCGTCGACCAGTCCGCCGATGGCCGTGGCTTCGACGATGCTGAGCTCGACGTCGAACAAACGCCGCTCGCATCCGGTCAACACCGACCCGAGGGCCAGGGCACCGGGCACCGGCCAGCAAGCAAGCAAGGTTCGCAGGCTCATCGCACCTCCACGATGCGGACGCTGACGGTGTCATGGCTGCCCAGCACCAGCACCGCCGCCGTCGCCCCACCCACCAGCACGGCCGCCCCCACAACAGCCCCAATGGCCAACCAGGGCGGCCCTGCGTCAGCGATGGATGCGGTGGGTGTCATTGATGCGGCACCGGCCGGATCGGCCATGGGCCCGCGGTACAGGCCCGCTGGCGGCGGCCACGCCAACGACGCGGGACCCGCAAACGACGCCACCACCTGTTCCGCGCTCTGCAGCGGGTGCTGGGCGGTGGCGTGGTCGCTGTGCACGACGGTGCCATCGCGGCCAAACACCGTCAGGGAACGGGCGCCGGCGTCGTCATGGCCGTCGGCAATGACGACGAGCCGCTCCACCCCCAAACGACGGGCCAGTTGGGCGACGTCGTCCGGTGAAAACGGCACCATCGGCGGCGACAAGCCGGGACCGGCGGGACGCATGGCACTCTCGACGCCAACATTGATGTCGGCGGTCAGCGTGCGCTCATCGACGTCGACCACCCGGGTGAAGCTGCGATGACCGTCTTTTTCGAGCCACAGGCGATAGCGCCCGGTCGACACCAGCGCCGGCGTGGTCAGCGGGGTCTGACCCAGGTCCCGCCCGTCGAGGTACACCGTCGCCCCCGCCGGCGTCGACTTCACCGCGACTGCGGCATGGCCCTCGGCAGCCACCGCCTCCCTGGCGGCCTTGAGCAGGGCCCGCAGTTTGGGAGCCGCACTTTGGGCGTCCAGCACAATGGCGGGGTCCAGCCGCAGGGCCGCTTGCAGGTGGCTTTTGGCGCGAACGCCGTTTTTGGTCTCGGCCTGGCCGGTCTCGGTGGGTCCAGCGATGCCCATCAGCCGACGGGCGCAGTGCAGGCGGGCCGTCTGCAGCAGGTCCCTCTTGTCGACCGAGAAGACCGCATCTTTTTCAAGCTGCTCGATCAAGCTCTCCAACATCGCCACCGAACGCTCGTGTTCGATGGCGTTGAAGGCGGTGTCGGCGGCCTGAAGGGTCGCCTTCGCGGTGGCAAGGTCGACCTGGGGGCCAGGGGGCGGGGACAAACGCTGCTGCGCCTTGACGTCGTCGAGCACCTGCAGCCCGGCGGGTGGCGACTTCGACAGCAAGCGCCGCACTTCGGCGGCGACGGCGTCGGCGCTTTCGTCCAGGGCGAGCACGGCCACGACACCCGCGGTATCATCGGTCGTCGCAGACGACGGCGACGACAGCGACGGCGGCGACAACAGCAAGGCCGCTGCCGCGCCCATCACCCGCCGCTGCCACCACCCAGCGCCCCCGGCCATCATCACAGCCGCATCGGCATCACGACACACAGATGCCGGGGCTCATCCACGCCGACCAACAGGCCGGGGGAGAGGTTGTCGGTGACCTTGACCAGGACGTTTTTGTCGTCGAGCGAGGCGAGGGCTTCCACCAGGTAGCGGGCATTGAAGGCCACCTCCAGGCTTTGGCCGGCGTACTCAACGGGAACGTCGTCCGAGATTTCGCCGGTCTCGGGGTTGGTGCAGCTGACGACCAGCTGGTCTTTGGCGATGGCCAGCTTGACCGGCTGCAGTTTGTCGGCCGACAGCACGCTGACGCGCTTGAGGCTCTCGACCAGTTCGGCGCGGGTCACGCGCACAATCTTGTCGGCGAGCTTGGGGATGACCTGCTTGTAGTCGGGGAACTGCCCTTCGACGAGGCGCATGCCCAGCACGGTGGTGCCCTTGCGCACGACGGCATGGTTGTCGTGAAAACCCAACTCGATGCGAGCGGGGCCGTCGCTGCCGTCGTTGCCACCATCAAGGACGCGCTTGAGCTCAGACAGACCCTTGCGGGGCAGGATGACGGGACCCTTGAGGCGGAAGTTCGAAGCACCTTCGAACGTGCGCTCGATGCGAACCAGCCGGTGACCGTCGGTGGCGACCATGGTCAAAGGGCCATCAGGAGACGCTGGGGGCTCAAAGAACACGCCGTTGAGGTTGTAGCGGGTCTCGTCCGTCGAAGCGGCGTACAGGGTCTTGTCGACCATGTCGGTGAACAAGGTTTGGTCGATGGTGACGAAGTGGGCAGCCTCGTAGGCTGGCAGCGACGGATAATCGTCGGCCGACAACGCCATCAACCGGGCCTTGGTGCGGCCGCTCTTCACTTCGATGTGTTGATTGGGCAGGCGCTTGAGGACCACGTCGGGGCCCGGCAGCACGCGGACCATGTCGGCCAGGGCTCGAGCGGGAATGGTGACCGAGCCGGGGCTCATCACCTCACAGGGACGGCTGGCCTTGATGCCGACGTCGAGGTCGGTCGCGGTCAGCTGCAGGCGACCATTGCCGTCGGCGTCGGTACCAGCCTCAAGCAACACATGCGAGAGCACCGGCATGGTGTTCTTGCGCTGAACGACGCCCTGGGCGAGAGACACCACACGAGCGAGCTCGGTGACAGAGATGCGGAGTTCCATGCTGGCCTCTTGACCCATGGTGGGCCCAATGTCGACGACGTGGCGCCTGTAGCTGAGAGTCTCGTTGGCAACAACCCCCTCGGTGGCTTCTGGCCCGAGATTGTGAGCGCGGCCACCCCATGGGGTGGCTCTGGCTGGGGGGTTGGGTGGCAGGCCAGGATAGAAGAGAGTGTTCAATTGAGAACGTCATCTTCGATCGGGTGTGTGGAGTGTGGGGAGTACGGGCAGGGGCCTTCTAAACGCCGTGGTGGCAGCCCGGTGGTGTGCAAGACAGGGGGCGAGATCGGTGCAGGAATGGTGGGGTGAAGGGGAAAGCCGGTTTTCCCCAGGTTGCGGGAGGGTTGTTGGTCGAGGCCTGTGGGAGTTGGGTCGCCGCTCACCGACCTCACCGCCCAGCCCCCTTTCCGACCTCACCGCCCAGCCCTCTCCGACCTCACCGCCCAGCCCTCTCCGACCTCACCCCCCAGCCCCCTCTCCCTGAAGGGCGAGGGGGAGCCGGCCTTTACCGCTGTGCCCTTCTCGCCGCTCACCGAC
>CAJBHN010001158.1 GCA_903952805.1 uncultured Myxococcales bacterium
CCCTCGCCTTCGCCTTCGCCTTCGCCTTCGCCTTCGCCTTCGCCTTCGCCTTCGCCCTCGCCTTCGCCTTCGCCTTCGCCTTCGCCGGCGACCACGTCCTCGTCAGTCGCGCCGTCGCAGTCGTCGTCGACACCGTCAGCGGTGGCGTCGTCCGCGGCGATGGGGGCGCCGCTGACGGCGTCACAGACAACCGTGATGCTGTCGGCGCCGCACACCAGCGTGCCGGTATCGAGGCAGGCGCCAAGTCCACGCACGCAGGTGTCGCCGAGGTCCGGTGCCGTCGTGCAGTCGCCAAGCGGCGTGAGGTCCGGTCCCGCCGTGCACGTACCAACGACGACACCGGCGCCATCGCACACGGCGTCGTCATCGCTGTCGGGGTCGCGAACTCCGGTGCCGGCAGCGGCCTCGGCTTCGGCACTGGAGCCGTCGCCATCTTCGTCGTCGTCGCAGGCATCGCCGATGTCGTCGCCGTCGAGGTCGGCCTGGTCGTTGGCCAGCGTGGCGCAGTTGTCGACGTCGTCCACGAAGGAGTCATTGTCGTCGTCAGGATCACAGGCGTCGCCCAGCGCGTCGTTGTCGAGGTTTTGCTGGATGGTATTTTCGATCAGCGCGCAGTTGTCGGCGCCGTCGTTGACCCCGTCGCCGTCGTCATCAGCGTCGCAGGCGTCGCCCAGGTCATCGCCATCGGTGTCGGTCTGGGCGGCGACCAGGTCTGGGCAGGTGTCGACGATGTTGTCGACGCCGTCGCCGTCGCGGTCACTGTCGCAGGCATCGCCATCGGCGTCGCTGTCGCGGTTTTGTTGGTCGGTGTTGGCGATGGTCGGGCAATTGTCACAGGCGTCGCCCACGCCGTCGGAGTCCCCATCGAGCTGGTCGCTGTTGGCTACGCCGACGCAGTTGTCGGCATTGTCGGCGTCACCGTCGCCGTCGGTGTCGGCGACCACGGTGAACTGCAGGCTGAGCTGGCGGTTGCTGTCGCCCCCGCTCTGGCCGTTGCCGTTGACGTCGTTGACCCCGACGCTGAGGGTGTTCGTGCCGGCCTGCAAGTTGCCGAGCACCAGGTCCCAGCTGACGCTGTTGACCATGCCAAAGCTGAGTGTTCTCGACGTGTCGCGGGTGGCATGGCGACCGGCGGGACAGGCGTTATTGACGCCGCCGCAGACCGTCTGCCCGGCCACGGCCTGAAATGTGCCTGCGCTGGAGGGCACCGACGCCGCGAAGGTACCAAAGCGGGAAGCACTGGGCACGGTGACCGAGTTCATGACGACGCGAAAGGTCGCCGTTCCGCCGACCAGCAGGGAGCCGACAGTGGTCAGGGTGACGGTGGCGCTGGGCGGTGTTGCACCGAAATGACACCCCGAGCAGCTGGTCGTGCGTCCGTAGACGGACGAGGTACTATTGGCCGCGGCGTTGGAGCCGGTGACGCAGGAGAGGACGACGGCGAGGGCGAGGGCGAGTTTCACCGGGTGATAATGCCCAAGGCGGCGCGGCGCGCCAAGGGCGTCTCTGGCTGGGGTCTGGTCACCCGGTTCCCCCGGTGTGACACACTGCCCGCGATGACCCTGCGGACCGCGCCCTGCCCGACCTGCAAGAACACCATCGTCTTTGGCGAGCGTCGCTGTCGCGCCTGCGGCATGGCCTACGACTACGGCGCCGCCCCTCCCCCCGAACCCAGTGCCGGTGACGTCTTTGACGCCCTCGTCGGTGCCGTCGGCGCCGCCCCGGTGGTCCCGCCCTCGCTGCCGCACCCAATGAGCGCACCGGCTCGCGTCGACGTCGTGCCCGGCCTCGAGACAGGGCGTTTCGAGGTGGGCGAGGTCGAGGTCGAAGACATCTCCGGCTTGATCGACTCCACGCTGTTCAAGTCCATGACGCCAGGACACGTCGACGCGCCTCCCATCCAGGACCTCGAATTCACCCAACAAAGCAGCGCTGGCGGCGCCGTCCGCATGGAGGTCGTCCCCGGCCTGGAAGGCCGCGCCGATGATGTCGGTGAGGTCTTCCCCGCAGCGATACCCGGTCTGTATGGCTCGGATCTGTTTCGGGCCGACGTCGACGTCGCCGCCGGCGCCAACCGCGCGAGCGACCTTTTGGAGGTTACGCCCAATGCCGGCCGAGCGATCAAGAGCAAGTCCGTGGGCCAACGGAGGACCATCTGCGCCACGTGTTCGGCGGTGCATGGCATGGCCCGCTGCCCATCGTGCGGCACCGCCGCGCCCAGTGCGGACTGAGCGTTCTCAGCGCGGGTCGGCGGCCGGCAGCGTGCCCGGGATCTGCTTCTTGGGCAGCGGCGCGCCAATACCGGCTGGACCCTGCTGGGCGGCCATTAAACGCTCCATCATCGAAATCGGATCTTCAGTCAGCGCGTATCCCTTGGGAATCACGAATTCCTTCGGGTCGATCGGCATCTCGCGAAACGTCAGCAGCGTTTCTGACGACATGACTTTGCCCTTTGGCGTCACGATGGTGGTCACATTCTGGATGGGGTAGCCGGTAAGTTCCCGCCACTGGCCAAAGAGCAACTCAAAGGACGGGTCCTTCGGGTCGCCCAGGGCCAGACGCAACTCGGCGATGAGCTTTTCAGTGGTCAGGGGGATTTCTTCCGAAAGCCACACTTCGCTCTCTACGCCGGGGGGAAGCTTGCCGAGCACCTTCACCTGATAGGCTTTGCGCCCCTCGACGACGGCGGTCTGCCCGGTCTTCATGAACAAGGGGTCGGGGACGTCGATGGTGCCGTCGGGCTTGGGGGTCACGCCCATGACCACAAGCGACAGCATGGCGAGTTGCCGATAGCGCTCGGCGGGAAGCTTCCAATAGGTCTTTTGGGTGGGGTTCAGGCCAACCACCATCCGGCTCTCAAGATCGATGATGACGACCTCGTTGCGAATGGGGTTTTCCCGCTTGAAGCGCTTGCCGTCATGCCAAGAGCGCACCGTCGCCTTCATCGGCTGAAACGTCGCCGGGTTGGGCATGACGCTTTCATGCTCCATGTAATAGCCGGCGGAAGCGGCGGGGGCGGCGATGGCGGCGACGGCGGCGACGGCGGCGAAGAAGCGATGCATGGGGGGTCTGTAGCCGGTGCTCTGAGGAGTTGCCAGACGCGTCGGGGCATTGGCGTGTGGAACGAAAGCCATCTCGCCGTCGGTGCGTGCATCTCTCGCGGCGCCGCACCCGCGGCTGGACGGCAGGGCGCAGGTGGCATGACGGACGCAGTGCCCCCGCACAGGTGAAAGGACGTCGGACGAGACGCACGCGGAGGTACCGGGCCCCGCGAGGCGTCGCTTGTGAATCAGGGTGATGGGCCAGCATCGTGTGGCGAGGCGCACTCGTCAGCGGTGGGTCTGGCAGGGGTGCGACCGGCGGCGGTCGCATCTGGTGGACGCCGAGGCCTCGCAGCCATGCCTGCGGGGATCCTCGGGGCGTGCTCGGGGGAGGGAGCGCGATGACACCGCCGCCTCCTGGGGAGGGCCCGGCGGGCAGTGCGCGTGGAGCCCCACGGTCAGAAGCTGTTTCCCACATTGAATTCGAACTGGAACGGCTGATCTCCCTGCGCAAAGCCAAAGGTGCCGGCCGGCCGTGGGGTCAACGGCACGCCCCACTCAAAGCGCAATGGCCCGAGAGGCGAGAACCAGCGCACGCCGGCGCCGAGCGAATAAAAAAGACCCAACGGCAGCTCGGTCCGCGGATCCCAACAAGGCCCGCCATCACACCGGGAGTTCTCCAAGAACTTGGACGGTCCGTTGCCAACATAGAAGAGATTCTCGTCGCTGGCGTAGGCATTGCCGGCGTCAAAAAACAACACGCCGCGAATGCCGACGGCCTCAAAGATTGGGAACTCCAGTTCGATATTGGTGATGAACTGTTTGGTGCCGCCGGTGCGAAATTCGGCCAACACCGACGACGGATCAGACGCCGCCCCGACCCGAGCCACCGGCGAGATGCTGCGCAGGAAATACCCGCGGATCGTGTTGAAACCGCCCATATAGTAGTTCTCGAAGATGAGCTGGTCGGCGGTCGCGATGAGGCCGACGTCGACGTTGGCCTTCAAGACCACGCCGCTGAGCGCGGGAGCGATGAAGCCGCCGTTCAGGTAGCCGCGAGCCGTTGCGTTGTAGCGAGTGAAGTTGTTGGGAATACCGCTGCGCTTGAGGCAGCCCAACCCCGGACACAGGGGGAGGTCGCGCAGGCCCGTGCTCTTGAGGCTGTCCTTGACGCTGCCCTCGGCGAGCGGAAGCAGGGCTGAACCGAGCAGGGGGCTCGCGAGTTCGACGCTGCCCTGAAGAAACCACCCCGCCGATGGAAAGAGGCGATTATTGCGCATATCCCAAACCGTCGACAGGCGCGTCGACGACGTCCAGCGAGGCAGGTTGGTCTGCAAACCCAGCAAACGCACGTTGAAGTTTGATTCATCAATCTCGACGCGTTCAAGGTTTCCCGACAGAAACAATTGCAGGTTCTCGAAGTCCGGCACGTAAGGAAGCGCGGTCGGCGAAGCCTCCGAGCGAGCCGCTTTCGTCCAGCCACTGAGGTTGCTGAGGTCGGCGAGCCACTTACCGAATGGATAGCCGAGCGTGACGTCGCCACCAGTCGAATTTCGTGTGAAATCGAGGAAAAAGCGGCTGGTATTGAAGGCCGACAGAGACAGGGTCAGCGGCAGTTGAGCAATGACGGCAACGTAGGGGTCTACGTACCGGAAATCGAAGATGCGCCGAAAGTTCGATATCTGCGCCGACCCCGACACCGTCGTACCGAGCCCGAGGAAGTTGTTGTAGGCAATCTGTCCATTGAAAATGACGCTCTCGGCGTTGGAAAAGCCGGCGCCAATCTGAAAGGTCCCCGTGGACTTCTCCTTGACGTCGAAGACCAGCACCATGCGGTCGTTCTTGGTGCCCTGGCGGGTGGTGACGGCAACTTTTTCAAAGAAACCCAATGCATTGGCCCGCTGCTCGCTGAAGCGCAGCATCGACGCCGAATAGAATTCGCCCTCGTATACGCGCAGTTCCCGACGGATGACCGAATCCTGCGTCTTGGTGTTGCCGGTGATTTCAATGCGTTCGATGGTGACGCGGGGCCCGCTTTGCACCATCAGCTTCAGGCCAAGGGTATCGTCTTCTTCATGCGGGACGAGTTGAGGCTCGATGTTGACGAAAGCGTAGCCGGCGTCGCGGTAGCGATCTGCGAGTGCTTGTACGTCGGTCGCCACCTGGGTGCGCGAGAACAGGTCGCCAGCGCGAATCTTGGTCCGGTCGAGCAGGTCTTTGCGTGAGAATATCGGCGCGGCGTCGGGGTCGCGTTGTGCAGGGAGTTCTTCGACCACGAGGTCGCCGCCGACGTCCATCGATCGCAGTTTATACTGCTTGCCCTCGGTGATCGGGATGGTCAGGGTGATGCGGGTCTTGTCTTGGCTGAGAGTGACCCGGGGTTTGCCAACCGCGACATTGATGAAACCCCGGTCCTGATAGATGGCTTCGACGGCGAGGACGTCGACCTCGCTGCCCTCCACTTTGTAGGTCCCCCACTCGGTGAGAATGCCGAGGGGGTGATTCTCCCGCGTCCGCAGCACCGGCAGGATGTCGTCGGCGGAGACCTGCTCGTTGCCGACCAACACCACCCGCTCCACCTTGACTTTGGCGGCCTCGGTCATCACGAAAACGACGTCGACGAACTGCCCCTTTTCTTGCACCTCGGGGCGCGCCGGGGAGGCATTGCCGCCGGCGGGCACGGTGGGGTCGGGGGCGCGGTCGTTGTCGCCGAACAGATTCAACAGGCCGCCGCCGCCGCCGCCCGCCGTTTTGTCGTTGGTGCCGGTCGATGGGCGCACCTCGTAGCTGACCTGGGCCAGGTAATAGCCCTTGTCGACATAGAGTTTTTGTATCTTGGCAACGTTGGCCTTGACGCGAGCGACGTCGAGAACCTGGAAGGGCTTGAGGTCGACGACCTCGCTGATGTCGTCTTTGGAGACGTCGACGTTGCCCTGGTAGATGACCTCATCGAGTGCGGGCTTTTCTGTCAGCCGAAACACAAGAATGATGCTGTCGTTCTTGCCGGGTCGAGCCTCGATGACGACGTCGTCAAAGATATCCATGTTCCAGATGCGGCGGACGTCGGCTTGCAGGGTTTTTCGGTCTGGTTTTTTGTCGATGCGACTCTGGATTTGCACGAGAACGGCATCGGGTTCGACCTTGCGGGCTCCGACAATGCGAACCTCAGAGATCCGCCCGGCCTCGGGCTTGTCTGAGACCAGGGCACCCTTTTCTTTGGACCGCTCGCGCGCAGCCTCTTCGGCCGGGGACAACGGCTCAGGAAGCGGTTCAAGGGCCTCTTTTGGGCGCACGTACGGGTCCTCTTGCGGGCCAGGAGGCCCCTGACCACCGGACCCGCCGGGGCCACCACCGAACGGATCACCCTGGGCCAACGCCAGCGCAGGCACGGAGACGGCGTAGGATGCGAGGAGAGCAATGACTTGGAGGCGCAGCACTGGCGACGCGCTATCAGGTTGGCTGTCAACGCCAAACGGTTTTGCGACGCGCAGCGGTGGCCGCGGGATGTGGGTTCTGAACCGACACCGCAGGGGTGCCGACCGGATCGAGTGGTCGGCGATTCGCGATTCCCGACGCCGGACCATATGCTCTGCGGGTTCCCAGACAATGATGGCGACCGCGGTCGCCCGACCACGCTCGGCGTGGAGGCAGTGAGAGGTCCATGGCGTTGGTTCGTTGTCCAAGTTGTGGTCGAGTTGCCGACGGCTCGATCTGCTTTGCTTGCGGGCATGAGTGGGGGGGCGCCCCCCCGCCGGATCCGGTGGTCTCCAGGCCGCCCGTGTCTTTGGAGACCTTGCCGCCGTCGCCTGCCATTGGGGCCCGCCCACCGACGCCACCACCACCTCCCGACGCCGTCGACGAGATGGAAGTCAGCGTTGACTTGGATTTTGACGTCGAAAGCGTCGAAGCCGTCAGCGACGAACCGGCCCACGACGAGACCAGTGCGCCTGGCTTTGGCGCGTTCCCGGCCGATGCCATGGTGTCGTTCTCGCCAGCGACGGGGTTTGGCTCCGGATTTGGCTCCGGGTTTGGCGTCTCGAGCGGCATGGACTCCAACGCGTTTGGTTCGCCGCCGTCGGCAATGGACGATGTGTCGAGTGACTCGACGAAGCCCGTCCTGGCTGCGTTCACCGATGCATTTGCCGACGCTCCCGTCGTTCATGCTTTTGAGACGCCTGCCCCCGGTCCAACCCTGGACCAGGGCCCAGAAGTCAACCCGTGGGAAATGACCGGACCGTCTTTCTCGGCGGAATCTGATCGCGCGCCGTCGTCGGCCTTCCCGATTCCGCCGGCGACCCCTTCGCCGGAGCCATTGGCTGCGCTGGCCATGTCGCCGTTTCTGTCGTCGATCCCGGAGGACAGCGCGCCTGAAAGCATGGACTCGCATCCGACGCGGAATGTGTCGACCTTTGCGCAGCAGGCCCTTGCCGCTGCTCGGGCCTCACTGGCACCCGCCGCCGCCACTGAGCCCGTCGCTTCCTGGGAAACCAACCCGACCATGGCGATCTCTGCCGCCGACGCTCATGCGTTGTTGGCATCCGAAGCCGTCGCGGCTCCGGTCATCTCACCCGCGGCCGGCGACATCGCTCCCACCGCGCCCGCGGGGCTCAGCGGGCTCTTCGACGGCGATGCCGTCGGCGGCGGGTCGATTCCCTCCAAAGATGCCATTTCCCTGAACACGCCCGTTGTCGAAGCGGCGCTTCCCATCCAGGTCACCAGCAGCTCGGATGAGGTCGGCGACATCTTCAACTTCTCGCTCGAGCCTGGCTCGACCCTGGAGATCTCGTCCGACAACGAATTGTCGCCGTTTTCCACCGACCAGGACGGCGGTACGCCCGTCCATGAGCAACCGATTGATCTGGCTCCTGAGCTGCCGTCTGACGTGACCGTAGCTCCACCCGAATCCGCCGTCAGCCCAGACCGCGCCGACGACGACGGCGTCCACAGCATCGCCGATATGGACACCGTTGCGGTCGACTTCGCCGCGACACCTTTGGTGGTCCAATCCGCCACAACGACCACCGCGCCTGCAGACGACGATTCCCCTGCGGCTCCGCTCGCGGCCCTTGCTGACCTGCCAGCGCCGCCCATGATGAATTTCTCCACCGACGACGGATTGCCGGCGCCACCGCCCCTCTCGGTGTTCCTCGCCGAAACCCGTGCTCCGTTTCTTGGGCTTGGCATGAGCATCGAGGCAGGCCCCGCTGTCGGCGACGACGACCTCCCTGCCCCGCCCGAAATGGACTTCAGTGTCCCGGCCTTGGACCCGGCGTGGTTTTCGGACCCGCCAGCAACCGGGCCCCTCGACGAGGCGTCATTTGCCGACGTCTCCTTCGACGACCTGAGGGCCGCAGGTCATCCACCTGCTGCCGCCTTCGGGGCGGGAGGCATCGACGATCTGTCGACGTCCATGCCCTTTTTGGATCAGTCGCCTTCCGTCCATCAGCCCATCGCAGCGTTCGAGACCCTGCCGCCCACTGCTTCGCTGTCATCGCAAGCGTTCGATTCACACAACGAGACCTCGCCCGCCCCCACTGAAGTGCCCGTTCCCCGGGGGCCGCCGCTGTCATCGCGCGTTGGCATCCTGGCGGAGTCCCTTGAAGAGGCCGGCAGCATCGCTGAGGCTGCCCTCCTCTATGAGGTCCAGGCGACCCTGAACACGATGGGTCTCTGATGATGGTCACGCACGCTCGTCCCAGTCTCTTGTGGTCGCGTTTGTCGGTCGTCGCCAGAACCAGCATGGTGCGCGGTCTGTTTCTTGTCGCTTTCGGCTGCTCGTCGGCTGTCCAGGCCAGGCCTCTTCTGACTGAGGTGGCCTGGGCCGGCTCCCAAGCCTCCGACAGCGAGGAATGGCTCGAGATTCACAATCCCGATGCCACCGACATCCCCGACCTCGGCGCGGCCTTTGTCCTCATCCAGGGCGCCACCCGGCGTCTGCTGCCCTCGGTGCCCCTGCCCGCAGGCGGATTTCTGGTGTTGGAGCGACTGGCGACGTCGACGAGCCTGGAATCACCGCTGGCGGTGACCTTCAGCTTCAGCGGCGGGCTCACCAACGGCGGACAGATTCTCAAGCTCTGCCCCGTCGCCCCCGACCCCGCCGACCCAGCCACCTGTGACCAGGCGAATCCCGCCGGCGCGGCCTGGTTTGGCGGCGCCAACCCCAGCGGCAACGCACCGGGTCGACGCACGATGGAGCGCATCGATCCCCTCAGCGACGCGGCTGCCGCCTGGACCACCAGCGTCGACGCCAACGGCACCCCTGGCGCCGTGGCGTTCCGCCCCGCTGAAGGCGAAGGCGAAGGCGAAGGCGAAGGCGAAGGCGAAGGCGAAGGCGAAGGCGAAG
>CAJBHN010001159.1 GCA_903952805.1 uncultured Myxococcales bacterium
AAATACGTGGCTGTTGTTGGGGAGACTGGGTGCGGGAAAACCACGGCGATATGCGAGGCGATCTTCGAGCTGGAAGAGCCGAAGGGCGTCGTGTACTTCTTGGTCGAAGACGTCGACGACAACACGTTGAAGGTCGCCATCGGTACCGCCGCTGGCATCGAGGAGCGCATCTTTGACATCCACGACGTCACCAGCTTGTGGGACGTGTCGTTTCGCTTGAATGCGATCTTCCGTTTCCTGGAGCCGCGGATTGCCTCCGAGGTTGACAAGCGCGACGTCGAATACGCCGCCATCAACGGCATGCTGTCCAAGCTGGACCCGCACTCGGTGTTGCTCGAGCCCCGCTACAGCCAGGAGATGAAGCTCTCCACCCAGGGGGAATTTGGTGGCCTCGGGATCGTGATTTCCATTCGCGACGGTGGCCTCACGGTGATTTCGCCCATTGACGGCACCCCGGCCGCCAAGGTTGGCATCAAGGCTCAGGACAAGATCGTCAAGATTGGCGAGGAGTCCACGGTCAACATGGGCCTTGACGAAGCTGTCGAGCGCCTGCGAGGCAAGCCCAATACGCCCATCGTCATCTGGATGACCCGCAAAGGCTGGGAGGAGCCCCGCCGCTTTGAACTGATTCGCGCCGTTATCCGCGTTGAAAGCGTCAGTGCCGAGCGAGTTGGTGACTTGGCGTATGTGAAATTGAAGCAATTCCAGGGGCATACAGCTGAGGACGTCCTCGCGGGCATCGAAATGGCCCGGGCCAAGGGCAAGGCCCCGCTCAAAGGCGTCATCCTTGATTTGCGCAACAACCCCGGTGGGCTGCTGGATCAAGCCATCGAGGTCTCCAATCTGTTTCTGAAAGACGGCGTCATCGTCGTTACCCAGGAAGGACAGGCCACCGACGGTCGGCGCGAGGTCATGGCTCGGGCCCGGAACTTCCGCGTCGATCTTCCCGTCGTCACCTTGGTCAACGGTGGGTCGGCGTCGGCGTCGGAGATCGTGGCTGGTGCCCTGAAGAATCGTGGCCGTGGGCTGATCGTTGGCGACGTCACGTTTGGGAAGGGCTCCGTGCAGCAGCTGTACGACTTCCCCGACACATCGTCGTTGAAGCTGACCATCGGCCAGTACCTGACTCCCGGCGACGAGAGCATCCAGTCGGTGGGGATCACCCCTGACTTGCTGCTGAAGCCGATTCGTGCGGCGACGAAGGAAAGCCTGAATTTGCTGCCTGATGACAACACGCGGGAGCAGGACCTCGACCGCCACCTTGACGATGCCCGCACGCGCAAGAGCCAACCCGTCTACGAACTCGCCTATCTTGCCGAGGAAATCGACCAGGCCGAAGCCGAACGTCGTGACGCCAGCAGCGCATTTGTCGAGGACTTCGACATCAGTCTGGCCCGCAAGATCCTTGAGAGCGTTTCGCCTGCCACACCACCGTCGTCGGCAGGTCGGGATGAACTGATCCGAGTGGCGAAAGGCGTCGTCGCGACCATGACCGCTGACGAGGAGAAGCGCATTGATGCCGCCCTCATGAAGCTTGGCGTCAACTGGTCCAAGGACAACCTGGCCAAGGGGAATATGCCCAAAGGCACGCAGCAGGTCGGAGCGGTTGAGGTGACCGTTGTCGACAACACCTCCGTCAAAGCCGGTGACGTCTGGGCGATGACCCTGCAAGCCAAAAACACCGGCGCCGTGCCGTTGCATCGTCTGCGAGGCAACACCACCTCGACGTTGGGCTATCTTGCTGACCGGGAGTTCTTGTTTGGCTTCATCAAGCCAGGGGAGACCCAGCGTTTCACCGTCGACGTCAAGATACCCAAGGAACTCCAGGGGCGAAGCGACCTCGTTCGCGTGGCGATAGCCGACGACAACCGCGTCTACGCCTCGCTCGATGTGCCAGTGAAGATCGAGGGCCTCGACCGGCCTCGCTTTTCCTACAGCCTGTTCATTGACGACGGCATCTCCAAGGACACCAACGGCAACGGTGACGGCTTGATGCAAATCGGTGAGAGCGTCGCCCTGGTTGTCGGCATCAAGAACATCGGTGCTGGCGCCGCTGCTGAGCCCACGGCCCACCTGAAAAACCTCGGCGGTGCTGAGGTCTTCATTGACGTTGGTCGGCAGCGCCTGGACCCACTGGCTCCAGGTGCATCTGGCGTGGCCCGTTTTCTCTTCAAGGCCCAGTCGCCCGCTGAGGGGTCGGCCCCAACGCAGATCGCGCTTCGTCTTCATGTTTTTGATGCGGTCCTGGGAGATTACCTGGTCGAAAAACTCACCTTTCCCCTGCGGCCCGCCACCGGCCGTACCACCAAAGGCCAGGGCACCGTCGAGGCCAGCGTGTCGTTGCCCGTGTTGGCGGCGGCAGACCCCACATCCGCGGTGCTGGCGCGTGCGTCGCCAGGGGCCCGCCTGGAGAAGGTGGGAGAAGCCAACGGGTTTGTGCGCGTGCGCCTTGGTGGCGAAGCCGCCGCCGGCAACTTGTACGGCTACATTTCCCAGGGCGGTGTCAGTCCCACGAAGACCAAGCCAACCTTTGGTGCGAGCGGCGAGGCCACGGGCCTGAGTCTGGTCTACGGCCGCGACCCGCCTACCATCACGTTTGCAGCGCCTGATGGTTCAGCCATCGCCGACGCCGTGACCGTTGGCAGCGACACCTTCGCCCTCAGCGCTCGCATCAAGGACGACGGCCGCGTCAGCGACGCCTACGTCTTCATCGGCGATCAAAAGATCTTCTACCAGCGTCTCGACAGCCAGGGCCCCACCGACGTCGCTCTGCGGCACACGGTGAAGTTGGAGCCTGGCGCCAATGTCATTACCGTGGTGGCTCGCGAGGATGACGAGTTTGCCCAACGCGAGGTTTTGACGGTGTTCAGCACCAAGGGCGACCCCTTCGCCAAGAAGAAGTCCCGCGGGCACTGAGTCGTTCCAGCGACGTTGGTGATGCGCCATGGGCGTGGTCGGACTTGAACTCTTGGGCATCCTCAGCGACGCTGGGGCCATGTTGTTGGCAGACGTCGTTGGGACCGTGGTCATGACCGTCAAGCACCCCGCCTACGAGGGCGAAAAACTCATGGCGGTCCAGCCGTTGAATGAGGCGTTTCGTGCGGTCGGCCAGGTCATCCTCGCTATCGATCGTGCCCAGGCAGGGGTGGGCGATCGCGTGCTTGTGCTGCGCGAGGGGAGCGGCATCCGCCAAATCGTCGGCCGCGAGATGGGCAAGACCACAGCAGAAGCGGTCACCATGGACTGGCCGGTGCGCTCGCTGATTGTCGGCATCGTTGACGTCGTCGATGTCGACGCCGCCGCCCTCGTCGGAGCCCGCTGATGTTGCCGTTGGCTCGCGATGTCACTGCATATGGGCGTGCCTTGCACGCCGCTGGCTGGGTCGCCAACCACGACGGCAACGTCTCGGTCCGCGCGCCCGACGGCGTCCGCTTCTTCGCCACACCAACGGCGACCTCCAAGCGCCTCATCAACGCCGAAGACATCATCGTCGTCGACGTCGCCGGCAAGGTGTTGTCGGGCCGCAAAAAGCTGTTTGGCGAATGGCACCTGCATGCCGCCGCCTACAAGGCTCGCCCCGACGTCAACGCCGTCATCCACGCCCACCCCGTTCACGCCACCGCCATCGGTCTGGCGCGCAAGCAGCTTGGCATTGCCCCACTGCCCGAGATGGTGGTGTCGTTGGGGGCTTCGGTGCCGACGCTTGACTACGCGATGCCGAAGTCGCCAGGCCAAGACCTGGCCCTGCAGCGGGCTCTCGACGACGGCGACGCCGATGTCGTCATCCTCGCTGGCAACGGCGTCATCGCTGTTGGCACTGATCTCGAGCAGGCGTTTGTCCGCCTGGAACTGGTCGAGCATTGGGCCCGCATGGTCATCGCCGCAACGCCAATGGGCGGCGTGCAGCCACTGCCGGGCGACGACGTCAAGAAGCTGCTCGAAGCCCGCACCAAGGCCGGCCTCGGCCGCGCCGGACGCCGCTGACCAACGGTCGGTCAGCGACCCGCCAGGCGCAATACACCGTCAGGCCGAGGTGGCGGCGGGGGCGACCTCGACGCGGCCGAGTTCGGCGTCGACGGCCATGATCCGGACGTCGAGG
>CAJBHN010001160.1 GCA_903952805.1 uncultured Myxococcales bacterium
AGCTTGGAGATGTCGCGCACCTTGACCCGCACGTTGAGCGACGCCTGGTAGCCGGTGATGACCTGCTTGCCGTCCTGGTCGACGGTCTGCGGGTAGACGCTGACGTCTTGCGTCTGGATATCCTCGTCGGCGATGCCCTGCTGACCGACGCCTTCGCGGTGCTGGCGACCTGCGAACACCTCGCCGCCCACCAGGTGTTGGAACTCGCCGCGGCCGCCGGCAGCAGCGCCATGGTGGCGGGTCAACACGACGACCTCGAGAGCGAAGGCCGCCAGGCCGAAGGCGCGACGTCATTGGGCACCCTGCTGGAAATCCACCGCCGCAAGACGGGCCGGCTCTTTGGCGCCGCAGCGGCCCTCGGGGTCCTCGCCGTCGGCCGCGCTGACCTGGTGCCCAGCGCCCGTCGCTTTGGAGCAGCCCTCGGCTTCGCCTTCCAGGTCCAAGACGACGTCCTCGACGTCGAGGGCGACGTCGAAAAGGGCGGCAAGACCCGCGGCCGCGACATCAAGCACGACAAGTTGACCACCGTGCGTGCCCTCGGTCTGGACGGGGCCAAAGCCCTCGCGGCCCGCGCCGCCGACGACGCCATCGTCGCCGCCCATGCGCTCAGCCGTGGCGCCGGCGTCGACGACGACCGCTTGGTGGCCCTGGCCCGCTTCGCCGCCACCCGAACCCACTGAGCCACCATGGTGAGCGGCCTGACAGCCACGATGCTCGCCGTCGCCCTGGGCCTCGCGGGCCATAGCCGCAGCGAGGGCAGCAGCCAGTTTGTCGTCGACCCCGACGTCAATCGCGTCGATATCACCATCGACTTGCTGACCGTCGACATGCCTGAATTGTGCGACGTCGACGTCTCCTTGTCCGACCCCGACCAGCGTCGTCATGAGGAACAGCGCCTGCGGGCCTGTGTCGAGAGGGGGCTGCCCGGGTGGCTGCGACTTCATACCGACGAGGGCGACTGTCAGGTGGTCGCTGTCGACGTCAAACGGGGCCAGGGCTTCGCTATCACATTCACCGGCGTCGCCACCTGCCCCTCCCTCGCCGGTGCCACCTTGACGCTCGATTGGGGCTTGTTTGCCTCCACGCAGCTGGACCACATCAGCACCGCCACCATCGTCGTGGGCACCGGGGTCGAGCCGCAGCGGACGCTGCTGTCACGCCGCAACAACAAGGTGCGCATCAAGGTGCCAGCGCCCCGACGACTCGCCGCCATCGCTGCCACCAGCGTCGTCGTGGCCGGCGTGGCCATCGTCGGTGTGATGCTCGGTCGTCGTCGTCGTCGCCAGCTACAGCAAGCGCGGTGAGCGCGCCGCCGCCAGCACCGCGCGCACGGCGCTGGACAAGCCAATGGTCAGCAGAGCGTCGTCGTCAAAGACCCCGGCATCAGCAACACCGATCTGCGGCGACGGGGCCGACGGAGGCGACGGCGCCGACGACGACTGCACCATGGTGACTTCGAAGCGCAACTCCCGGTGGGTGAGGGTCCGCTCGACGACGATGGGGGACGTAAAGCGCAGCGGTGGGCTGATGCCGCGCTCGACACACAGCGTGTGCCACACCGCCTCGACGTCGTCGCCATCGCCCATGGCTGCCGTGATGGGCTCCCCCAGACCGCCAAACAATCCGGTGCTGCCGCGACGCTCCAGGTACACGAGCCCGCCGACGTCGACGACGATGCAGGCCAGCCGCAGGTGTGTGCGTGCCCTGGCCTTGAGCTTGACGGGGCGCGCTGAGACGGTCCCGGCGCTCCGGGCCAAGCATGCCGTCCGCCAGGGGCACCCGGCACAATCCACGCGACGCGGCGTGCAGACCAGGGCCCCAAGCTCCATCATCGCCTCGTTGTGCAGGGCGGCATCGGCAGCAGCGTCAACGAGGATGGTGGCCGAGCGCGCCAGCGATGCTTTGGTCTCGGGAAGTTGCACGGCCCGATCCTCATTGAGGAGGCGCGACAGCACCCGCACCACGTTGCCGTCGACGACAGCGACGCGTTGCTGACCGGCGAAGGAGGCGACGGCGGCGGCGGTGTATTCGCCGACCCCCGGCAGCGTCCGCAGGGCCTCCGCGGTGGTGGGAAACACCCCGCCGTGGTTGGCGACGACGGCCTTGGCCGCCTTGTGCAGGTTTCGGCCACGGGAATAGTAGCCAAGGCCCGACCACAGCGAGAGCACTTCGTCTTCGTCAGCCGCGGCCAGATCCTGCACGGTGGGAAAGCGGGCGACAAAGCGCTCGAAATACCCCACCACCCGCGACACCTGGGTTTGCTGCAGCATCACCTCCGACAGCCATACCCGGTACGCCGACAGCTCGTGGCGCCACGGCAGGTCCCGGCGTGCGCCTTGAAACCACGCGACCAGCTGATTCGACAGCAGACCTGGATCCAGGTCGTCCCAGGCGGACGCGGCGTCGACGGGTGTCTTTGGATCGGCTGGTTTTGCGGTCGGCACCATGCAGCGTGCTATCGACGTCTGGATGGCAGACGACAACCACGACGAGGCAGCTCGGCGCGTCGAACGGGCGCTGACCGCCCTTGATGCACTGAGTGACGGACTGCGGCGCGTCGAGGAACTGAAGGAAACCGTGGCCGCCCTCGTCGTGGAAAACGCCGGTTTGCGCCAGGACAACATCCGGCTGGCGCGGGCGATGACGACAGGCTCGAGCGAAGGCTACGACGTGCGCTCGACGCTGGCTGCGTCTCAGGAGAAGTCGCACCTGTACCACCAGCAAGTGGAAGATCTGCTGGAGGCCCAAAGCGAGGCCGACAGCAGGGTCTTGGAACTCGAGGAGTTGAACTCCTCGATGATGAGCATGTCCGTCGCGTCGTTCCAACTCCACGCCACCCTCGACGTCGGCGAGGTGGTGCGCATCATCGGGGAGATCCTCGTCAACTTCGTCGGCGCTCGCAGCTATGCGGTGTTGCTCACCGACGACGACGGCAGCTTTCATGTCGCCGCCGACAACGGCCTCGAAGGGCGCCTGCCCCAAACAGGCGTTCGCCCCCGCGGCGTCCTGGCGGAGGTCCTGGGCAGCCAGAGCGCCTATATCCACACGTCGTCACGGCCCGCCCGCGAAGGCATCCTGGCCGCCGTCCCCCTGCTGATGGGGCGCAATGTGGTCGGCGCGTTGTTGGTGTTTTCGCTGTTGGCCCAGAAAGAACGCTTCCTCAAAAACGACGTCGAGGTCTTCTCGGTGCTGGGCAGCCACGCGGCCTCGGCGCTGACCTCGGCGCGGCTGTACGGCCGGGCGGACCGCAAGGTGCGCACCCTGCAGGCCATGCTGCAGATGCTGGAGGAGCCCGAGAGCGAGGCCTGACCGGCTGATGTGCAAACGGCGGCCGATCGTTTCACCGCACCTGCGCTCGTGCTGGAACATCGTGTTTCACGGCTCCGTTCCACGGCAACCACGACCCGAAAGCCTGAGAAGGCAACAGGTCGCAACATCTTGAAAATAAACATGAAACCAGGCACCGCCCGGGCGCCGGTTTCTGTCTCGACCACCGCGTCAGCCCGACGCGTTGCCGTCGTCGACGTCTTCAGGGAGGCAGGCGTTGTCCTCGCAGACGAAGCCGTCGCCGCAGTCCTCGGGCACGGTGCAGGGCTTGATGAGCTCGTTGGTGGGCAGCAGCAGGGTGCAGCCCGTCAGCGACGCCAGCGAGACCAGGGCAATGACGCGAATCATGGAGACACCTTGGTGGTGGCGGCGACCAGAACAGGGGCCCTGGGCATGACCAGGGTGGCCGTGGCGGCGGTGGGCTCTTCGTCCAGGAAGACAAAGCCCCGCAGGTAGCCGACGGTGGCGACGACGGTGGCGGCAGCGGCGAACAGGTAGGCCATGTCGGCAAACAAGGCCTTTTGCTCGATCTCGGCGCGGACGTCGAAGAGCTCCTCGCCGACCACCTTGTTCTGCAAGCCGTCGTTGCAGGCGAGGATGTCCTTGGCGCAATCGAACTGCTGCTGCGCCAGCACCCCCATGGTGATGCCGGTGGCCAGGCTGGCGACGGCGACGCCGGTGGAGACGTAGGCCACCAGCCGCCGCTCCTCGACGGAAGGCTCCTCGGCGCGCTCAGCGCTGGCCGCGGCCGCCGGTGCTGCCGGTGCTGCCGCCGGTGCAGCAGCTGCCGGCGCCTGGGCGTGAAGGGGCAAGGCCACAAGGGCCGCAAGGGTCGAAGAGGCAACCAGGCGACGAAACATGACTTCCGTATCGCACGACCCCGGCGGCGGCTCAATCGCCGGCGCAGGCGGCGCCGCCGTCGGCCCGATCTGGCGCGGCCGGAATCGCCGTCCCCTGCCGGGTGTTACCGTGCGACGCTGGTACTGCGTCGAGCGCTGGAGCTCTCCATGGCCCCGTCAGACATCGTCCACACCACCGCCCCGGGGTCACCACCCGCCGCAGTCACCATGCCGACTCGGCCGGCCATCGCGGTCCGCGGGCTGGTGCGCCGCTACGGGACCTTCGAGGCCCTGGCCGGCATCGACCTGCAGGTTCCCCGCGGCGCCTTGTGCGGGCTGATCGGCCCCAACGGCGCCGGCAAGACCACGCTGCTGTCGATCCTCGCCACCCTCGACGACGACTTCGACGGCGACGTCGTCATTGATGACGTGGATGTCAAACGGCACCCCGGGCAAGCCCGCCGCCGCATCGGCTTCGTTCCCGACCACACGTCGATCTACGACGCCCTGACGGTGCGCGAGTACCTTGAGTTCTTCGCCGCCGCCGCCGGTCTGGCGCCGCGCGCGCGCGCTGCTGCCGTCGACGACGTCATCAGCCGGTGCAGCCTGGGGGAGCTGGGCTCTCGGCCCGCAGGGGGCCTGTCCAAGGGGATGACCCAGCGCCTCTGCGTGGCCCGCGCGTTGTTGCACCAGCCACAGGTGTTGCTGCTCGACGAGCCGGCCTCGGGCCTTGACCCCCGGGCTCGCATCGAGCTCAAGGAACTCCTGAAGCGCCTGGCCAAGGGCGGCGTCACCGTCCTCATCTCGTCGCATATCCTCACCGAGCTCGGCGACTTCTGCGACCACGTCATCGTGCTGGAGCGGGGCCGCGTCACCGCCGCCGACCGCGTCGACCAGCTCTTTGCCCGCCACGCCGGCCACGCCGCCGGCCAGAGCAGCCGACGTCGGCTCGTCGTCGAAGTCGTCGGCGACGCCGCCGCGGCCAGAAACATCGCGCTCACGCATCCCGCCGTCTTCGACGTGCAACACGACGGCCAAATGCTGGCCCTCACCGTCGCCGCCGGCGCCGTCAGCGCCGCACAGCTGGTGCGGGCCCTCGTCGAAGGCGGCGTCGACGTCGCCTCGGTCGTGCCCGAGCGCCAGAACCTCGAAGCGCTGTTCTTGAGCATCACCAGCCAGGCGAATCAAACCAGCCAGGGAGCCGTATGAGCAGCAGCGTCGTCCGCGACATCGTCGGCCTCGTCGTCGACAATCCGATCATCCGCAAAGATGGCCTGTTGGTGCTGCGGCGCAAAAAGACGCTGCTGGCCCTTGGTCTCGCCGCCCTCGGCGTGGCCCTGGCGTCGGTTCTCATCTGGCTCGACGACGCGGCCGTCGTCCAGTGGAACCCCGATTACGCCGTGGGGCGCGCGCTCTTCTCGATCATGCTCGGCCTGGCCTTCCTGGCCGCGGGCGTGCTGCTGCCGGCGGCGGCGTCGTCGACGTTGGCCGGTGAGCGGGAGCACGGCACCCTGCCCCTGTTGATGGTGACGGGCTTGTCGCCCGCACGCATCGTCGTCGGCAAAATCGTCGCGATGCTCGTGCTGGCCGCACCTTTTGTCGCCCTGCCCCTGCCGTCGATGCTGGTGGCCGCGGCAGCCATCGGCGTCGACCCCTTGGTTGTCATGACGACGCTGCTGGGCCTGGCGACGTCGATGGTCGCCTTCGCCGCCGTCGGCGTCTACGCCTCGGCCATGACCGATCGCTCGCGCACCGCCGCCCCTGCGGCGCTGGTGTTCGCAGCCATCCCCGCCATCTTCTGCGCCGCGCCGGCCTTCGGCATCGCCGTCGACGCCGCCGACGGCCACCTGCGCGATCGGGAAATCTTTTTGGCCCTCGGTGGCCTGGTCGCCGGTGCCGTCGTCGCCGTCGCCGCCACGTGGGGCGCCTGGTCGGCGCTGGCTCCCCGCTCGGCCCCTCGCTTCAAGGGCGCCAGCCTGCTCTTTGTTGTCGTCAGCGTCGGCATGCCCCTCGCTGCCGTGGCCTTGACCATGCTGATGGACGGCCGCACAGGCGGCATCGACGTGGGGCTATGGGCGGGCGCCGGCCTCTTCTCGGCGGCGGCCGTGCTGCTGTTTTCGGCGGGCGTGGGCCGCGATGCGCGCGCACCGACCCCGATGCTGGTGGTGCCCGTCGCCGTCGCCACCGCCGTCGCCACCCTCGCGGCGGCCGCGTTGGCGATGAGCCGCCAGGCACACGACGGCTCCATGCTCGGCAGCCAGGCCGCCTCAGCAGCGTTCGCGTGTGTGCAGTTGCTCGCCGCCAGCGCCGCCGCGGCACTCGCTGGTCGCTTCATCAAGAGCCCCCTGTTGGCGGCCGCCGCCGGTGGCAGCGCCGTGCTCGTGGTCGCCCTGACCCCCACGGTCCTCGACGAGGTCCTCGCGGGGCCCCCGCCGCTGACGTTCTTGAACTTTGCCTATCTCGCGGGCGCCGACGAACTGGCCCCCGCCCTGCTGTTGTGGGCCGTCGTCAGCGCCGGCTGCCTCTACTGTGCGCGCCGACGACCGACCTGAGGCCCGGGCTCGCGCGAACCTCAGGGAGAACCATGCGGCACAACGGCCGCCGGCGACACCGTCGTCGTCGGCTTGGCCCGGCGCGAGGTATCCCAGGCCACCAGCAGCACCCCGATCACGGTGACCACGATGACCAGGGTGACGCGCACAGGCGCCTCCTTGCTGCTCATGAAGTCGCGAAAGCTGCCCGGCTCGGGAGGGGTCGCGTTCTGGTTGGACATACGAGTCACATAGCGACGGCGACTCCAGCCGTCGATGCAGCCGCGGCGATCTGTCGACTGACCGGTCCCCAAAGCAGCGACGCGGCGCGCTGCCAGCGGCCATGATTTGCCTGCATGATGACATGTCGGTCCTTTCCCTACCCATTTGCAGAAATGACGCCTGTCGCTCCCGAACCCCGCCGTCGCCACCGTCCGGTTTGCCCCACCCGACGCACTTGAGGTTGACGCCCACCACGCGGAGCGTGAAACGCAGCGACGGCCGTCGGCGCCGGCCACGGACCCGACCCACTTCACGGAGGATGCCCCGATGTTCGAGCTCACCCAGGAACAAAAAGATCTCCAGAAGCTGGCGAACGATTTCGCCAAGAACGTCATTCGTCCCGGTGCCATGCACCACGACGAGACCGGCGAGTGGCCCGACGCCATCATGAAGAAGGCCTGGGAACTTGGCCTGATGAACATCCACATCGAGGAGAGCTGCGGCGGTATGGGCCTTGGGACCTTTGAGGGCGTGGTCATCGACGAGGAACTCGGCTGGGGCTGCACCGGCATCGCCACCGCGATGACCGCCAATACGCTGGCCCAGGTGCCGGTCATCGTCGCTGGCACCGACGCCCAAAAGAAGAAGTGGCTCGGTCGCTTTTCGGAGGCGCCGCTGCTGTGCAGCTACGCCGTCACCGAACCCGGCGCCGGCTCCGACGTCAGCGGCATCAAGACCACCGCCATCAAGAAGGGCGACAAGTACCTCATCAACGGCCAGAAGATGTGGATCACCGGCGCCGGTCACGCCGACTGGTTCTTCGTGCTCGCCAAGACGGACCCCACTGGGTCGCACAAGGGCATGAGCGGCTTCATCGTCGACGCCAAGCTCGCCGGCGTCACCGTGGGCAAGAAGGAAAACAACATGGGTCAGCGCGCCAGCGACACGCGCGCGGTGACCTTTGAAGACGTCGAAGTCCCCGCCGATTGCCTGCTGGGTGCCGAGGGCGACGGCTTCAAGATCGCCATGAAGGCCTTCGACCACACCCGTCCCCTGGTGGCCGCCGCCGCCGTCGGCCTGGGCCGCGCCGCCATGGAGCACGCGCTGGCGTACTCCAAGGAGCGCAAGGCTTTTGGGGGTCCCATCAGCCAGTTCCAGGCCATCAGCTTCATGATCGCCGACATGGCGACCAAGGTTGAAGCCTCACGTTTGCTGGTGTGGAAGTCCGCCGCCGAAATCGACGCTGGTCGTCGCAACACGCTGTACGCCGCGATGGCCAAGCGCTTCGCCGCCGACAGCGCGATGGAGATTGCCGTCGACGCCGTCCAGGTCTTTGGCGGCAACGGCTTCAACAAGGAGTACCCCGTCGAGAAGCTGATGCGCGACGCCAAGATCATGCAGATCTACGAGGGCACCTCGCAGATTCAGCGCGTGATCATCTCCCGCGAGCTGCTGCAGAAGTGACGACGGCGCAGGTCTGCACCATCGACCTCCCCCCCCAA
>CAJBHN010001161.1 GCA_903952805.1 uncultured Myxococcales bacterium
CCGCAACGTGCCGAAAGGGGCGCACGTCGTGTGTGTCGATGAGAAGACCTGCATCCAGGCGCTGGAGCGAAAGCACGCGACGCGTCCCGCTGCTCCTGGTCGCGAGCCACGATTCGAGTTCGAGTACAAGCGGCACGGCACCCGTGCATTGATTGCCGGCTTCGACGTCGCCACCGGCCAGGTGTTTGGGCGCATCGGCGAGCGGCGGACCGCGCAGGACCTCGTGGATTTCTTGGAGCTGCTCGCGCAGCGATACCCAACGGGCACCGTCTACGTCGTCTGGGACAACCTCAACATCCACTACGACGGTGTCGACGAACGCTGGACGAGCTTCAACAAGCGGCACGGCGGGCGCTTCCGTTTCGTCTACACGCCGAAACATGCGTCGTGGGTGAATCAGATCGAGATCTGGTTCAGCATCCTTCACCGCCGCGCCCTCAAACACTCCAACTTCCGCACGGCCGCCGAGATGGTCGCTGCCATCGAGGGGTTCATTCAGCACTGGAACGAGGTACTCGCCCACCCGTTCCGCTGGACATTCCGTGGCACCACCAAGAGCGCGTCGCGTCGCGCCGCCTGACGAGGACACCAGTGGCCAAACTCAACGCCGATGAAGCCGACGTCGAAGCGGTCACACGCTGTTTCGGCGAGCGTGAAGGCCTCGGTCACCTCAGGGCGACCAAGCGAGCCGACGTCATCACGCTGGTGTCTGGTGACATCGCGGACCCATTCGCGCATGCACGACTGCGGCGAGTCTCGATGTCGCACTGGCAGCTGGAGATGCCGGCCGGTTCGGGCTCCCGGTGGCAGGCAACGCCGTTCCGTGGTCCGCTACCTGACGTCTTGGCGTTGCTGGTGGACAGCTTTGGATGGACGCTTGCGGCCATGGACTTCTGAACGGTCGGCGAACCCGGTACGAACTTCGGATCTGCTGTACTAGCTCGCTACCGCCAACGGCCTGATGCGTGTCGCCGACGACCTGTCGGGCACGCAGACCTCCACCACCGCCAACAGCGACCTGCCCGACAACGACGTCCGCGACGTCTTCGTCATGGCCACCGGCGCCATTGTCATCGCCACGGACGGCGGCCTGGCCTGGGACTGTGACCGGGACCTGAACTGCACCCGCACCTTCTCAGACGGTGACGCCGGCCTGCAGAGGCCGGCCTTGGCCGCGTCGACGCCGACATCGGCAGCGTGGTGGGCCTGCGGGCCATCGACGGCCTGCCCTCGGTGGACCTGCGCAGCGTGGCCAGAGACGTTGGCCACCGCAAGTACGTCGGCCACGGCACGCCGTCGGGCGCGTTTCGCTACGACGGGTTGTGAGCTTCAGCGACCTCAAGCCCGGCGCTTCGCGCCGACCCCTCTCCCTGAAGGGAGAGGGGGTGCAGGGGTCTCAGGGGCAGTGGATCTCGATGTACTCGAAGATCGACTCGTTGGTCATGGTCACGTCCAGGGTGTCGGCCAGCTCGGAGATGTAGCAGCCGTTGGGCCCGACGGCGTTGGCCGCCTGGCCAGCACCCGGCGTGGCCCCGGGGACGGCGCCGTTGACGGCGGAAACGTCGGTCCACGAGTTGCCATTGTTTGACGCACCCACGGGCACGTTGCGCTGTTCGACCCGGGTTTCACCGAGCACCACGGTGGGCCCGTCGATGGTGGCGCCGCCAACGCCAAGCAGGGACCATGTGGAGCTGGTCGAGCTGAAGAGGATGAATGAACCAGCGTTGGCGTTGACGACGTCGCTCGTCTGGGGGCGCAGGTAGGTGACGTCGCTGCCGAGGATGACACCCCAGTAGTTCTCAAAGCCGGCCTGATCCGAGGCGCGACCGATCACGAGGTAGCCACCGCCAGCGACGACGGTGTTGGCCGGGAGCGTGAATGTTGCCGTGTTTTGACCCGGCGTGATGCGCACGACCTGGAAACCACTCAGGTCAACGGGGAGACCAGGTTCGCCCTCTCCCTCGCCCTCTCCCTCGCCCTCTCCCTCGCCCTCTCCCTCTCCCTCGCCCTCTCCCTCGCCCTCGCCATCGCCC
>CAJBHN010001162.1 GCA_903952805.1 uncultured Myxococcales bacterium
CCTTCTCCCTCGCCTTCGCCTTCGCCCTCGCCCTCGCCCTCGCCTTCGCCTTCGCCGCTCGGCGGTGGGCAACCGGCAAGTGTAGCGGTGAACAACGATGAAGACATCACGAGCATAAACTTCTTCGCCATCATGATTCCTCCAGTAGTTTCGGGCTTGTACCGCAGGCACGGCACCTTGGCCATCGACGAAAAAACCACCGGGAAGCTGTCGACGATCGTTCGCGAGCGGATGGGAAGATGAGGGGCACTTTCCGCAGAACGGCCCGGCGTCGCCTTTGGGGTACCGGTGGTTCAGGGGTCGTCGAACATACCCTTCGTCGTGGGCCCTTGAATCACCGGCCCTCGGGGTGCTGACCGGCTCGGAATTTCGGGGCCACCCGTTGCATGAATTTCTACTGTGGCTGCAGCGCGCACCTCCCGGTGCGGCCGGGCGACAGCGATTGCTTTGGTCGCTGCGGCCGTGAAAGCGTCTCGTGCATGCGTTGGAAAAGACCGATGGACATCATCCTGACCTCGGTAGCCGCGGTGGGGTTCACGCCCGTCATGGCGGTCCTGGCCGCCGTGATCATGCTTGAGGACGCTGGCTCGCCGTTTTTCTTCCAGCCGCGCCATGGTGTGCAGCGACGTCTGTTCAAGATTGCGAAGATGCGCACGATGCGCGACGCGCGCGTCACGCGCGTGGGAAACGTGCTGCGCGACAGCGGCCTCGATGAGGTCCTGCAGTTCGTCAACGTCCTGCGCGGCGAGATGAGCCTGGTCGGACCGCGCCCGCTGACGCCATCGGACGTCGTCGATTTCGGATGGTCCGGACCAGCCATGGACTGGCGCTTCGCGGCGCGCCCCGGGATCACCGGGCTCGCGCAGGTCGTCGGTGGCCGGACGCTCGCGCGTTCGTGGCGCCTCGACCGCCTCTACCTCGCGCGCCAGAGCATCCCCCTTGACCTGGCGCTCGTCGGCGCGGCCTTTCTCGCCAACCTCGCCGGCAAGCGTCGGATGTACGCGGTGGCCGATGCGTGGCGTCGTCGTCGACGGGCGACGCGGCAGGCGCGCATTCGCGCGCGCGCACGGCCCGTCGACTTGAATCGGCAGAACGATATGACGAAGGTTTGACAGCGGTCGGCTTCGAACAGCTCCACCGTCGTGGGCGGGGCCTGCGCGTTGTCGGCGTCGTTGGCAGCCAGGCCGTACTGCACGACGGGGAGAGCGCAGCCATTCAAGCAGTGAGACGCGACCGAAGTGAGCGGTGTCGCTGTTGCGTGCCGGTCCGTGCGGGCGCTCAAGCGTGCGTCGGCCGTCGACGCGGCGGTGCGGGTGCTCAGGCTCGTCGGATCAGGATCGCAGGACCTTTTCCATGGCCTTGCCCTTGGCGAGTTCATCGACGAGCTTGTCGAGCAGCCGAATCTTCTTCATCAGCGGGTCATCGACGTTCTCGACGCGCACGCCGCACACCACGCCCGTGATCTTGTCGGCGTTGGCATGCAGGCCCGGGGCCTCGGCGAAGAAGGTCTCAAAGTCGTTCCCGCGCTCGAGCTGGGCGGCGAGACCGGCGCGGTCGTAGCCCGTCAGCCAGCACACTACCGAGTCGACCTCATCCTTCGTGCGACCCTTGCGCTCGGCCTTGTGCACATACAGCGGGTACACGGCGGCGAACGTCGTCTGAAAGATTCGATGCGAGGGCATATGGGCGCTCCATTGGCGTGTGCCCTCGTGCTTTCGTCCTCGACAGCGACGAAGGAAGCAACGATTCGAGCGTGCCGGGAAAATACGTGCGGATGGGGACAATAGGGCCACTTCCCCAGCCACGGCGACTTGAACATCGGATTGGAAGCTGTGGACTCAGCGGCCGAGGCGCCGCCGCAGCTCGCGTCCGGCGGACCGCGATACGGTCACGCGGTGCTCGCCGGGCAAGACCGCGGTGTAGCCGCCGGTCTCGAGAGGCTGAAGCAGCGTGACCAGCCAGAGGTTCACCAACGCCCGCCGGTGCACCCGCATGAAGCGGTCGGCCGGCAGCCGCTCTTCGAGGTCGGCGACGGAGAAGTCGGTGACGTAGACGGCGCCATCTCGGCCGTAGACGGTGACGAGGTCGTTTTCGAGCACGGCGTGGGTGACATCGCCGGGCGGGACCAGCGCCACGCCCCGTCGCGTCGGGATCGACAGCGGCGCCAGGGCCTCCGTCGTCGTCGTCGAAGCCGGCGCTGACGTCGGTGGCCGCGCCTTGCGGGCCCGCTCGACGGCCCGGGCGAGGCGGGCTTCGTCAATGGGCTTCAAGAGATAGTCGACGGCGCCAAGCGCGAAGGCGTCGACGGCGTGGTCGGCCCAGGCGGTGGCGAAGACGACGGCGGGGCGGCGGTCTCCGTCGGGCAGACGCTCGGCGGCCTCGAGCCCCGACAGCCCGGGCATGTGGATGTCGAGGAAGACCACGTCGACGTCGCCATCGTCCACGGCAGCGAGGGCGGCGGCGGCGTCGCTGCAGACCCCGACCACGACGACGTCGTCTTGCAGCAGCAACAGGCGCTGCATGCGGTGGCGGGCCAGCAGCTCGTCGTCGACGATCAGGCAACGCAACGGTCGCGTCATGGTCGGGCCGCCGGTGGCAGCCGCAGCGTCGCCCGCGTGCGGTCGCCGGCGACCGTCTGGACGATGACGGATCCGCCGGCGAGGGAGGCGCGGCCTTCGACGATGGCGAGTCCGTCGCCGCCGTCTCTGCGTCCGGCGAAGGCGCCGGGGTTTTCGAGGACGACGACGACGGCGCCTGCGTCGATGACGACGGCGACGCTGACGGCGCCGCGGTGGCCGCGGGCCGGTCCGTGCTTCATCGCGTTTTCGCCAAGCGGCAACAGCAGCAGCGGCGGCACGAGGGCGTCGTTGGCGCCGTCGTCGACGGCGATGCTCCAGGTGAACAGCTCGGGGTCACGCATCTGGTACAGCGAAAACAGCGACGACAAGAGTTCGAGCTCGCGGGCGAGGGGCCAGGTCGGCTGCTTCACGCCCTCGAGGATCACCCGCAGCATCGACGACAGCTGCAAGATGGCGCGTTCGGCGACTTCGCCGTCGGTGCGGCACCACTCGGCGATGGCGTTGAGGGTGTTGAACAAGAAGTGCGGGTCGAGGTGGTTCTTCAGGGCCAGCAGCCGGGCGCTCTCGGCCTCGCGCTGCAAGAGCCGCGAGCGGCGGCGTTCGGCGACGAGGCCGACCTCGCTCTCGACGTCGCGGCCGAGGCCCCAGCCGCCAACCCACCACAAGGTGATGGTGACGGCGCCGCTGATGTCGAGACGAGGCAGGCCGCTGCTGTCGTGGCCGCGGGTAACGAGCCACGGCAAGACGGCGCCGAAGAACCAGACGGCGCAGGCGCCGACGACGGCGTAGGCGCCGACGCGAGCGGCAAACGTGGCCGGCGAAAGCCGCACGGGGGGCAGCAAGAGGCGCCATGAGGCCGGACCCACGAGGACGAAGGCCACGCACAGGAGCCACAAGAACGCCGTCTCGACGGCCGTGGCCCCGGTGTAGGCCTGCGTCGCCGCCAGCGGACCGGCGATCACCAGAATCGGCACCAGGCGCCGCGGCGCCAGCAGCGCCGCCCACGTCGACGTCAGCAGCGCCGTCGGCGTCCGCGCGTCAGGCATCACGTCAGGCATCACGTCTTTGAGGTCGAGAGCAGGCACGGCGGGGTCTTCTTCCGTTTCGCCGCCGCTGTCGACGGCGCTCACGCCGCCTGCCACGACGAATACGACGGCACACCACCGCCGAAATCGACCGGCGTCATGGCCCGCAACAGGGCGCTGCGGCCGCGCAAAAAGGCCCCGGCGGCCGCGCCGAGCATCCGGGTGGCCCGGCGCTGGTCGACGCCCACGATGCGGCCCAGGAGGCGCGCCAGGCTCTCCAGCTGGACCTCGCTGTAGCTGCCGTAAACCCGCGGCAAGAGGCGGCCGCGGGTGGCAGCGGCGTCGTAGGCGGCGTCGGCGGGCTGCGAGGCGACGTGGCTGGCGCGCATGATCTGGTCGTCGTCGAGGGCGCGCAGGCGGCGCAGCATGGCCACCACCGAGCCGGCCAGGTCTTGTCCGTGGGCCCGGCGCTCTTCGCGCAAGAGGTCGAAAAAGAAGCGGTAGTGGCGGGCTTCGTCGGCGGCGAGGCGCTTGAAGATCAGCTGCAGCACCGGCTCGCGGGCCCGGGCGGCGAGGGCCTGGTAGAGCGTCGTCGCCAGCGCCTCGATGACGCAGCGGCACACCAGCTCGTGCTCGACGCTGCCGCGCACCGAGAGGGTGGTGTCGTCGTCGTGGTAGGGCACGTCGCGCCGATAGCGGGTCAGCGCGGCGTCGACGTCAACATCGGGGCGGGCCAGCTGAAACCAGCGGCGCAGGGCGGTGCCGTGTTGGTCTTCTTCGGCAGTCCACAGCGCGATCTGCGTCGACCACGTCGGGTGCATCGCGAAGCGCCGCGACAACACCCGCTGCAAGTAGTCGCCGTAGAGGTCAGCGCGGGACTCGACGAGCGCGAGGCCGCCAACGACTTCGGTGAGGTCGGCTTCGACGAGGCTGCGGTCGAATCGGTGCCAGGGCAGGGTGTCGGGCGTCCAGTCGCTCATGGGTGTGACCTCCGAGAGGCATCAAACCATAGTTCAGGTCGGTCAAACCGACGGCGCCGCTGAACGGTCGAAAGCGCGCCCCGAATGGTCGCTGCGGCCGATCAAGGGATGGTCTGCAGGGAGGACGCGGCGAAGAAGACGCACCGGGAGCCGAATCGGGAGCCGAATCGGGAGCCGAATCGGGATCGGCAACATGACCCGCAGGCTTGTTCGAGGCATGTAAATGCGCTTGCATCGACCATGAACGCCATGTCTGTGCCAGCCGACCTCGTCTCGGCCTTCTTCGCTGCGCTGGACCGACTCGACGCCGATGGGGTCATCAGCTTCATGGCCGAGGACATGGTGGCGGTCGACGAGACAACCAATGGGTGGATTCGGGGACGAGCGGCCGTCGCTGCAGTGTGGGTGCCGATGGTCGAGTCGATGACCTCGGTGTCATCGCAGATCGACGAGCTGGCCGTCCATGAGTTCGGCGAGACGGCGATGGTGACGTGTCGGCTCCGGCAGACCTACGTCATCCATGCCGTCGAGACGCGCATCGATGCGCCGACGACCTTCGTGCTGCGTCGGGCGGGTGGGGGTTGGCAGATTGTGCTGTTTCACTCGGTTCCGGTCGGCACCGCTGCCTGATCCAATCGCGGGCGTCTTCACTGAACGACCCCGCCAAAGGCGGCTGACGTTTACTTCATCACGCGCGCGCTCGCCGCGAGCACCGCGCTGCGAAATGCTGCGAGCTCGTTGGGAGCAACGGGCGGTGCGGCGCGCGACTTTCGCACGGTGTCTGAGACGTCGACGGCGATCGCTTGTGTGGCGGCTGGAACCGAGAATCGCTCGATGGGGATGGTCGGATTCCTCTCGAACGACGTAACCGTCACCGTCTGGAGCAACGACGTCTCGTCGCCGAATGACCAAGCGACGACGTCACCGTCGCTCGAAACGCACATCGTGCCGACGCGCATCTCGGCGAGGGCGCGGCCCATCGTCCCTGCCAGGGCTTCGCGAAATATGTCGAATGCTTCCCGGTTCTCCGGTGCAAAGTGCGGTGCGATCTTTTCGCCTTTCGTGCCGAGCGCAATGTCGAGGCCGCGCTCGACGTTCATTGTCCCCTTCAACTCCGTGCACGGCGTGTCGCCGCGCTTCGACGGCGTGGCGGAGGTGAGGGTCCACGTGTCCAGGAACCACAACACGCTGCCGCGGAAGTCCTCTCCTTCGACCAGGCCACCGCCCCGCATGTTGAAGCCGACGTCGAACGGATGGCCGGCCATCGCCAACTTTTGATCGACGCGGTGGTGTTGCTCGTCGGCGCCCGACACCGAGGACACCCAAACATTCGCGCCGTCATAGACGCTCTCGAAGCGAACCGGACCACCGCCCCCGGGACCGTTGACCGTGACGGAGCTGCGCATGCGGTCCGGCAACCACGTCTCCATCGTCGTGCTTGCCTTCATCCACGCCACGTCACCCGGCCCGGCGTCCGGTGCCCCAATCATGCGCGACACCGCACCTGAAAACATCTCGGTTTCCATCGTTGCGCGGTACGTCCTCAGCGACATCGTTCGATCGATCACGGTCTGCTTCACGTCCTCGGGAGATGCCGGTCGACGAACACAGCTCGCGGCACACACCACAACCAGGACGAAGAAGATTCGCGTCATATGTCAAAGGTTACATCGGCTGCCGCTCAGGGCGCGAGCAACGCGCGGACGCACGCGTGGCGCGACGCGCACCCCGGGCACTGTCCGCGTGCGCTGCGCGTGACGGTCACGGCGTTGCCCTCCGACGCAGACGCCGATAGCGACCGGCATGCGCATTACTTCGTGGAACGTGAACGGACTGCGGGCGGTGATGGGCCGGCACGATCTGGACTGGGCCTTCGCCGGTGACCTCGACGTGGTCTGCCTGCAAGAGACCAAGATCCAACCCGACCATGTCACCGCCGCCCTCAAAAGCCCGCCGGGATATGCGCGCTCCTGGTGGTCGTTTCACGCCATCAAGAAGGGCTACTCCGGCACCGCCATCTTTGTGAAAGACGGCCTGGCAGCCGCGCCCTTCTCGTTCACCATCGGCGGCGCCGCCCACCCCGAATACGACGCCGAAGGCCGCATCGTCGCCGTCGACCTCGGCGCCCTGGTGCTGCTGACGGTCTATTTCCCCAACGGGGGCTCGTCGGATGAACGCAGGGCCTTCAAACACGCGTGGCACGACGCCTTCACCGACGCCGTCGTCGAACTGCAGCGCAGCGGCCGCGCCGTCGTCATCACCGGCGACTTCAACGTCGCCCACACCGACCTCGACCTCGCCCAACCCGAGCGCTGGGCCGGGCAATCAGGCTGCCTGCCCGTCGAGAGGGCCTGGCTCGACCGCCTGCTGGCGGCCGGCTTCATCGACACCTTCCGCGCCGAGAAGGGAGACCTGCCCCGGCAGTTCAGCTTCTGGGAGACCCGCACCAACGCCCGCAGCGACAACCAGGGCTGGCGCATCGACTACGTGGTCATGTCGCGCTCCCTCGAAGAACACCTGCTCGACGCCTGGATTTCGCCGCAGGTCTTTGGCTCCGACCACTGCCCCGTCGGCGTTGAACTCGACGTCGCCGGCGCCGGCGAAGTCGTGGTCGGCGACGAGGTGGATGACGTCGTCGAGGACGGCGCCGAAGAAGAAGAAGAAGAAG
>CAJBHN010001163.1 GCA_903952805.1 uncultured Myxococcales bacterium
ACGACGAATCCGCCGTGGCGAGGATCTGCACGCCGTCGAGGCCGAGGACCTGGACGTCGAGGTCGGCGTCGCCGTGGGCAAACGTGAGATCGACGGTGGCCTTTTTGCCCGCGGTGCCGGGCAGCACATAGAAGTCTTCGTCGGACTCGCAGATGCTCACGACCTCGTCGACGGCCGGCAACAGTCCCCGGGTGGCGACGCTGTTGTTGCGTTCGCGGGCATCGACGAGGAGAAGACGGTCATCGTCGTCAAGGGCGCCTCGTGAACATCGTGGTCTGAGCGCAGCACACGCCTGATCGGGCGCAGGCCCACGAAGCAGGGGCGACGAGCACCCACGCTCGTCGCCGTTTGTCGTTCGCGGCGGTCCACGCGAGCGCGCCAGATCCAGATCCAGAACCAGATCCAGCTTCACCTGGGATTCACTTGAGGTTCATATGAGACTTGTTAGTCTCATATGAACCTGAATCTGGAGGTGTTCGTGGAAGCGCTCCCGTTGCCCGCAAGTCTCAGCCAGGCCGAGGCGGCCGTTGCTGCCCTGACGTTGCTCACCACGCTCGCCATCTTTGTCGAGATGGCGTTTGACGCCCTGACCCGGCGCGCGCGCAACTGGCGCGAAACACTGTCGACGGTGATGGTCGCGGTGCCAAACCAGCTGGTGTCGTTCACCGTGCTCCCCGTCGTTGTTGGTGCGGGGCTGACGGTGGTCTCGCGCTTCGCGGTGGCCGACCTGGGCTTCTCGCCGCTGGTGTGGTTGATCGGTTTCTTTGTGCTCGATTTTACATACTACTGGGAACACCGGATCGAACATCGAATGCGGGTGCTGTGGGCCCACCACAGCGTGCATCATTCGAGCACCGACTATGACTTGTCTACGTCGGCACGGATTGCGTGGCACGACGGTTTCCTGGCTGTTCTATATTTGACGCCTGCCGCATTGTTGGGCTTTCATCCACTCATGCTGGCGGCATTGATGAACCTGGTCCTGCTGTATCAGGTCTGGGTGCACACACAGAAGATCGACCGCGTGCCGCTCATCGAGGGTTGGCTGAACACCCCTGCGGCCCACCGCGCCCACCATGCGAGCAACGCGCCGCTCATCGACCGCAACTACGGTGGCGTGCTGATGATCTGGGACCGGCTCTTTGGCACGTGGGCGGAAGCACCCGCCGACGAGGTCATCCGCTATGGCCTCACCGTCGACACGCCGAGCATCAATCCGTTGCAGGTGAACTTCGGCGAGTACGTTCACATCGCCCGTCAACTGCGGCGCTGCTCGTCGCTGCGCGAGGTCGCCCTGACCGTGTTTGGCCCGCCCGAATGGACACTCGAACACGGCTTTGCCGCCACCCGAACAGACTCGGCTTGGCGAAAGCTCCCGCTCGCATGACGATGACGACGATGCAGACGACGAAGCGGACGAAGACGAAGCCACCAGCCCAGCCCCTGCGCCTGAGCAGTCGCGACGCGATTCTGGCGGCGGCGATGACATCGCTGCTCAAGAACCCGAGCGCCACGATTGACGAGGTCGTCGCTGCTTCGGGCGTCAGCCGTGCCACGGTGTTTCGCCAGTTCCCCACACGCACCGATCTCGTGCGCGCTGTGGGCGTGTCAGCACTCGCGGGCCTTGAACGCAGCCTGCAAGAGCTCGAGCTCGAGCTCGACCGCGGCGATGCCATGCAGCGCCTGCAACGCCTGATGCGGGTGCTCATCGCGCACGGTGAGCAGCTGCATTTCTTGATCGTCGCCGTGGAGCTGTACGACGACGCCGAGGTGGTTGCCGCCAGCGATGCCCTCGACCGCTACCTTGTCCCCGTCTTCGACGACGCTGTGGCTGCTGGCATCCTGCGCGCCGACGTGCCGCGCGCCTGGGTGTGGAGTGTCGTTGACGCCGTCATCTTTGCCGCGTGGCACGAGGTGCAGCGGGGCACGCTTGGTCGCGAGCAGGCCGTCGAACTCGTCGAAGACACGCTGCTGCGTGGGCTTGGCGTCCACGCCATGCCGCACCGCTGAACCTGAAACGTGTCCTGCGGACACCTGACCCGTCGCGGTCCGACGGCAACGGGCATCGACAGCACCACGTGCGGTTGGGAAGAACAGGGCCCCTTTTCAAGGGGCGGCCTCGCAGCACCCCGGCCCAGCTTGCACTTTTGTTCAGGCTCACTGTCCGTCACAAGCGGGCCTGGGCGCATGGGCAACGGCTCGGACGGCAGACCAAGGTGACGGAGGATCAGGGTTGGGGGCTCTCGACGACGGCCCGCACGAAGTAGCGAGCGCGGGCTCCCGACGACAACGAGAACACCCGCACGGTGTAGTCGCCATCCAGCGGCAACAAGGCTTCGAGGTGTTCGTTGTCCGACGACGAATCCGCCGTGGCGAGGATCTGCACGCCGTCGAGGCCGAGGACCTGGACGTCGAGGTCGGCGTCGCCGTGGGCAAACGTGAGATCGACGGTGGCCTTTTTGCCCGCGGTGCCGCGCAGCACATAGAAGTCCTCGTCGGACTCGCAGATGCTCACGACCTCGTCGACGGCCGGCAACGGTCCCCGGGTGGCGACGCTGTTGTTGGGTTCGCGGGCATCGACGGGGCAGCTGCCCTGGTTCTCTTTGGACAATCGCACGGTGTAGCTGCCGAGCTGGCCACCGGGGCTGGCGGCCCGCACAAACAGGGTCTCTGGGCCGCGGGCGTCGAGCGAGACCGCCGCCCCTCCCTGCCCGATGGGGCTCACCGCCAGCACGACGCCGGCGGCGTCTTCAATGGTGAGGCGCAGGCGCAGCCCGGTCTCGGCCGTCGCCGTCACGACCAGGCGCTCGAAGTCTTCGACGTCGACGGCCCAACGGTCGACGTCGGGCAAGGCGCCGCCCCGGCACAAGCCCCGCTCCTGCACCAGGGGCGTGGCGCCGCCGGCGCCGTCGACGTTGGGCACCACGACCAGGCGGGGAACCGTGTCGTCGACGACGAGGGGATCGGGGCCTGCTTCGAGGGCGTCGGTGCACCCCACGGGAGCCAGCCGGGCCAGCGTCAACGTGTAGGCGCCGTTGCTGTTGGCGAAGCCACGCACGCGCACATAGACCCGACCACCGTCGAACAAACGACGCTGCACCACCTCGGGTTGCTCGATGCCGGCGCCGTTGGCGAGGACGTCGCCGACGGCGTCGACGATGGCGACGTCGAGGTCGGCGCGGGCGCGGTCGAAGGCGAGGGAGGCTTGCAGGCCTTCGCCGGCCGCGAGATCGACGGCGAAGACGTCGGTGTCGTCGGGGCAGACCTCGGCCTGCAGGGGCACGCCCAGCGGCACCAACAGCGGCGGGGTGGCGGTGGCGATGACGTCGTTGTTGGCGCCGTCGCCGCCCTCAAAGAAATCAGCGGCGCAGGTGCTGGCGCGGGTGATGACCGTGTCGAGGTCGTAAGGGGTCTGGGCCACCAGCGCGTTGACGCGCAAAAAGACGCTCTCGTCCCGTTGAGCGGTGTACACGAGGCGGCCATCGCCACGGGGCGGCGTCTCGCTGAAGGCCACCGACGTCTCGGCGTCGCGGTCGAGCAACCACACCGTGGCCCGGGCCTGGGGCAGCGTCCCCGTCACCGTCGCGGTCAAGCGGTCGCCGGCCAGCAGCTCGAAGCGGTAGACGTCGTCGTCGTCGGGGCAGAGCACCAGGTCGTCAAACAGCTTGGGCACGTCGACCAGCAGGGCGAGGTCTTCGGCGGTGGCGGGGGTGTCGGCGTCTTCGAAGCGGTCGTCGAAGCAGGCGCCGCCGGGGAGCTCGCAGCGGGCGGCGGCCAGATTGCAGATCTCGGCCACCGGGCAGTCGAAGTCGTCGTCACACGGCGGCGGCGGCACCTGACACAGGGCCGTGCGGGCATCGCAGACCAGGGGCTGATCGCAGTCGTCGTCGGAAAAGCACAGGTTCTCGGACTGACAGCGCCCCGAGCGGATGTTGCACACCAGGCCGGCGCCGCAGTCGGCGTTGTCGAGGCATTGGACGCAGCGGCAGGCGCCATCGCAGCGCAAGCCGGCCCCGCAGTCTTGCTCCTCGGTCTCGGGGGTACACAGGCCCTGACATTGGGCCCGGCAGGCGCCGTCGTCGGTGCAGCTTTCTTCGGCGTCGCAGGCGGTCTCGGGGTAGCCCAGGGTGGCGAAGGAGCAGGGGGCCTCCTCGACGCAAAAGAAGCTCAACTTGTCGCACATGCTGCCCGGCGAGCAGTCCAGGCGGGTCGCGCAGGGCTGGGCCTCGGCGGCAGGGCGGCAGGTGCCCAGGGAGCAAAAGTTGCCCGCCGCGCACGGAGCGGTCTCGCTGCACTCCTCGCCAAAGCCCGCGCGCAGCTCGCAAAATTGGGCGGGAAACACGCAGCGAAAGGCGATGGAGGGGCAGTCGGCATCCGCCTCGCACCGCCCAAGGGGGACGCAGGCCCCGTCGACGCATTGCTCGTCGGGCAGGCAGCCCTGACCGGTGGCGGTGACACAGGCAATGGGCGGATCGGGCAACACGGGGCCGCAGGTGCAGCCCTCGCTGGAAAGCCCCGAACCCACGACGACAAAGATGGCGACCACGACGGCCACAGAAAGGCGCATGGGCTGGATGTAGCCCGGATCGACGACAACCGCCATGCACAGCCGCGCGGCGCCTGCCCGCCATGGCCCGCCATGGCCAGCCACGGCGTCCACAGGGTCGACGATGAAGCCGACCGGCCGCTGCTCGCCCGACCGGCGCCAAAGAAGTTCTCGTCCACCGCGCCGTCGGCTACAGTGCGGTCGTGTTCGACCCGGCCAAGATTCCCGACGATGCCTGCGCCGAAGGGCACCTCGACAGCGACCCCATCTATGGCGTGTTGCTGGCGCTGGGCCAAAAGCTCGTCACCGGCCGGCTCACGATCGCGGACGCCGCTGGCGACAACCACATGTACTTCATGCAGGGCCGCCCGGTGGGGGTGCACCTCGCTGAGCACTTTCATCCGCTGGGGCAACTGCTGCTGGAGATCGGGCGCATCGACGGGGCGACCTTCGTGCGGGCCCAGCGCCTGATCGCGGAAGGCAGTCGCCTGCCCGGGCAGGTCTACAAAGAGCTCGGCATCCTCGACGACGCGGGCCTCAAAGAGGTCCTGTCCATCCAGGCCCGCCGCAAAGCCGAGCACTTTTGCCGACTGGGCAGCCGACCCTTTCGCTTTTGCCGCGGCCTGACCTGGCTGACGGGCTTTACGTCGACGCCGCTGGACCCCCATGCCGTCATCTTCCTGGCCGTGCGCCAGCAAATGGGCGAGCAAAGCCGGGAAGGCTGGCTTGAGGCCGCCCGCGGCGAGCAGGTCCGGCTGATGCCGCCGGGTGGCATGCCCCCCGAGGGTACGACGGTCGAGCATCTGGGGCTGCCCGGCGCACCGCAGAATTTCGGCTTCGGCGCCCCCGAAGAGCGCTTCCTGCAGCGGCTGCTGGCGGGTTTTGAGAGCGTCGTCGACCTCGCTGAGACCGGCACCCTGCCCAGGGACGAGGTGGCGGTGCTGCTGCGCTATCTGGAGGTCATTGGTCGGCTGCAGCGTCGGCCGATTCCACCCAAGCGGGACCCCCTGCCCCTCGATGACGCCGAGCCCAACGATATCCGTCCCCTGTTGGCGCCCGCCTCCGACACCTTGCCGGTTCCCGTGAGGTCGCCCTTCCTGGCGGACTCGGTGCCAACGCCGATGTCCATGCCGAGTCCGTTTTCGTCGCCGCCGCCGCCGGCGGGGCCTGCCCGGGGGGCTGTCCCACGGCACGTCACCGCCGTGCAGTCCAGGGCACCAGAGCTCGATGCCCTGCTGCTGAGCCCCCTGGCGGAACCCACCTCCGAAGACGTGTTTTCCAAGGCCTCCGCGCCGGTGGCCCCCCGGCCGCAGGTCCCTTTTGCCAGCCCCGATGCCCTGACCGATCCAAGACAGCCTGCGATCAACTTCGAAGAGCTGATGGCGCCCCTGCCGGCGCTGCCACCGCTACCGAGCCTGGCTGACGAGCCCATTGTCTTCGCCAGCGGCGGCGAGCTGGGCCTGATGGCCGAACCGTCGAGCGTCCTCAGCGAGGAGTTGCCGCCGCCGCTGGTCAAAAAGAAGAAGGTCAAGCGCAGCGAGCCCCTGCCGTCGGAGGGCTCGGGGCTGCAGGTGTCTGAGACGAGACACGAAAAAGTCATGACCAACGAGCTGCCCTCCATCGTCATCGACGACGACTGACGGGCCATCGATGGCCGACGGCGACGGCTGACGGCGACGGCGACTGATCCACCAAGCACAACGGCGGCCCCCGGGCCGCCGTCGTTGTTCATCGCTGTTCATCGCTGCTGACGAGCCGATGGCTGCGTCTCAGGCGGCCTTGCGCGACCAGCGGGGCTTCATGTCGTGTTCGGTGAAGTAGCCGCGACCACGGAGGGCGACCAGGAAGGATTCGCGCAGGCGCTTTTCGAGCAGCTTCACGCGGGCGCGGGTGCAGCCCATGGCCTCGGCGGTCGCTTCCTGAGTCAGGCCCTGGGCAAAGCGGTGGCTGAAGAAGGAGCGCTCCTCGTCGTCGAGGGCGGCGATGTAGTCGCGGGTGATGGTCGACAGCTCGACGTCGGCGCTGGTCTTTTCGGGGCTGCGCTCGTCGGGGAGCATCGAGGCGGCACCGCCCTGGCGGGCGCGGCGGAACACGAGGTCGCTGGTGTCTTCCATGGCGTCGAGGGACGCGTGGCGGTCGTGACGGGCCAGCTCGCGCAGCACCAGGTTCTTGGCGATGGCGAACAGGTAGTTCTTGAAGGGGCGCTCGCCGTCGTAGTTGCTGCGGGTCGAGCTGCCAAACGCCCGGGTGAACGTCTCTTGCACGATGGCGTCGATGTCCACGCCGGCGTTGTTGCCGCGGTAGCGACAGGTGCGGCCGCGGGAGACAAACGTGAAGCCGCCCAACAGGAAGCGGGTCACCGACACGTGATGGGCGCGATAGAGGCGCTCAAAGGCCGAGGTCTGGCCGGCGCGGTAGGCCTTGAGCAGTTCGGGGTCTTCGTGCAGTTCCATCCCACGCTCCATGATCGGTCGGTCGGGTCGGTCTCGGCAGGGCGCCCTGTGGAGGGCGCCACCATTCACGTGAGTCGATTCTCGCCTGATCCGAATGCCGGGTTGCGCAGATCTGTCGGGATTTGTCGGGATCTGTCACCAAAGTTCCCACATGTCGGATAACGTGGCGTCAACGCCGGGATGTGGACAGGTGTCCGTTGCCGCTGGCAATGACGTGCCTACGTCATACCCATCGGGTCCGGCACGGACCCACGCTGCAGGGGGAAGACCGTGACGACACAAAGCCTTGCTCTCGCTGTCAGCGACCCGGGGGCCGTGGTCGCCGAGTTGACCGCGGGGCTCTTTGTCCCCACGCGCCTGACCTTCACGCTGGGCGAGGTCGTCGACCTCAGCTTGCGCCTGCCGCACCTGAGCCGGCCCCTCGACGTCCCGGCCGTCGTCGTCGGCCGCCGCTTGTCCCGCCCGGGCAGCGCGCTGTCGGCCGGCGTCGTCGTCCGCGCCGCCGACCGCCACCACCCGGTGCTGGAGATCTTGCTCGACGTCGTCGACGGCACCATCGTCGACCTTGAAGCCCGCCTGCAGCAGCGCCTGCGCCTGCCCGCCCGGGTGACCTTCGCCACCGCTGCCGACGCCCGCGCCGAACTGGCATCCATGCTGGAGCCCCACGGTGCCACCCTCAGTCTCGACGCCCCCGCCGTCCGCGGCGACCGCCTCGCGCTGGCCGTCGTCGTCAACGGCGCCGTCGTGCTGACCGTGCCCGCCCTCGTGCGCCGGCTCCAATTGCAGGAGCAGACCACGTCCTGCGTCGTGGTCCCCCTCGACGACGAGGCCAGGGATCTGCTGGTCCGCTTCCTGCGCGCAAGCGACGTGGTCGGCCGCCAGGCCTGAGCTCGGCGTCACCCCGCTTCGGTCGCCACCAGCGCGGTCCGCCGTGGACGACGAAGCTCCGGGTTCCTGGTCGGGGCGCTCCCACACCGCGCCGTGCTCCGACGGGCATTTTCCCCTTATGATGGCGGCATGCTTGCGCCGCTTCTCGCCGCTTTATGCGTTTCTCAACTGGCCACCGCGACGCCTGCGGCCCCGGCGCCAGCACCGGTCGGACGAGTCCGGTTGTTGGTGCTGGATCTGACGGCTGAAGGTGGCGTCGATCCGTCGGTGGTGCGGACGGTGGCGGCGCTGGTGGCGGCCGAGCTGGCCACCTACCCAGACCTCAACGTCGTCGCCGGCGCCGATGTGAAGGCGATGATGGAGCTGGAAGGCGACAAGCAGGTGGCCGGCTGCAGCGAGTCGTCGTGCCTCGCCGAGCTCGCTGGTGCCCTGGGGGCACGGCTGGTGGTGTTTGGCTCCGTCGGCGTCTTGGGAACCAGGAGCGTGGTGCATCTGAACCTGTTTGATTCCCTGACGGGGCAAAGCGTTGGTCGCCAGTTTGTCGAGGTGGACAGCCCCGGCGCTCTGTCCAGCGTCCTGCCCGGGCGCCTGCGGCTGCTGCTCGAGCACTTCTATGGCGAAGCCGGCCTCGTGCTTCCTCCCGAGCCCCAGGCTGCAGCTCCCCTGCTCCTGAGCCTGCTGGGCGGGGGCGCTGTCCTCGGCGGCGTGGTCGCCGTCATCGCTGGCCTGTCACCATGGCTCAGCTACCACCAGCAGCTCGCCACCTTCAGCAGCGCCACAGACGACGGCAACGTCGAGGACGCCGCCGCCGCCCGCGACGACGCCTCCGTCGCTGGCACCAACTGGAATTCCTGGGGACTGCCGCTGGTGGTGGGCGGCGGCGTCCTCGCCGGCGTCGGCCTCGTCGTCGGCGCCGTCGGCGCAGCCGGCCTGGGGTCTGAATGACCGCTGTCGTTCGCGCGTGCCCGTGTCTGCCCCTCCCCCTGCCTGGATTGCCCATGAAGACCACCACGACGCTCATATTTGGCCTGGCCGTCCTCGCTGGGGGTGGCCTGGTTGGCTGCATTGACCTTGACGCCGACCTCGGCGCTTTTGCCGCCCCCTGCAGCGTCGACACCGACTGCCGCGAGGCGCTCGTCTGCGACGACGGGCGCTGCACCACGGGCCTGGTCGGCGAAGGCGAGGGCGAGGGCGAAGGCGAAGGCGAGGG
>CAJBHN010001164.1 GCA_903952805.1 uncultured Myxococcales bacterium
CCGAGCACACACCGGCCAAGCCAGGTGATGGCTGCAACCGTGACGACGCCGCAACCAAACATGATGGCGCGCAGGACAAAGACCTGGTCGATCTCGCTGGTCGACGTCGACGGCACCCAGCTGAACAGGTGGACGTGAAATGTCAGGAGGCGGTCGCCAAGGTCACCGCGCAGGTAGGTGTGGATCCTCGACAGGAAATAGAACTCGTCCCAGTTGATGTTGAGGGTCGTCACCAGGCGAGCCCGCAACACCAGAATCCCCACAAGCAGGCCTGCCAGGACGACGACAACGCCTCGCTGGAGCCAACGCGGGGACACGTCACGTGGGGTCTGTTTCATGGACATGGCGACACCGCCGCCAACCTGCCCGGCGGGACCAGACTCCGCCGACGAGTCGTCGTCGTGCTGAACGCGGCTGATCGGCGTCTCGAGCGTCACATGGGCCCCCGGCGATGGTGGTCGCTCATAGCGAGAGACGGTCGGCGCGACCAGCACGTCCTCCCATTCGACGGGCTCGGCGTTCGTCCTTGCCGATGGCCCACCATCGGGATGATGATGACGTGCTGGCGGGTTGGTCCGTCGCCGCCGGTCCACGCAGGTTGAACACTCCATGACGACTTCTTCGACCCCGCCCTCCTCGTTGCCCGCCTCCGGCGCCCAGACGCCTGCCGGGGGCGGCGAAGGCGTGCCCGAGGCCGTCACCGTCCCCGACGTCGCCGGCAGCGACGTCATCGGCCGCGCCCGCGCCGCCGTCGCCGCCGTTGACCTCGTCGTCAACGACGCCCGCTCGTCGATTGCCGGCTGGGACAACCTCGCCTGGGTCAACGCGTTTGCTGCCGCCGCTGAGAGGGCTCGCGACGTCTTGCGGACCTCCACGCACCCGGTGGAACGTCGCCTGGTGGGGGCCCGCCTGCTTCGCCTGATGCCAGTGGCCCTGCTCCCCGAGGAGCAGCTGCAACGCCACATGAACCTCAGCCTGCCCGACCCCGTCATGGCCCGGGCCGACAACGACTTCGCCCTCAACCGCGGCGACGTGCCCCGTGTCCACCCGTCGTGGACGGCGTTTCTGACCAACCCCGGCGTGCTCCACGAGGTGCTGCGGCCAGGACGGCACGAGTGGCTTCTCGCGCCGCGCAGCTTTTCTCCCCGCGACGCCAACGCCAGCGCGATGTTGGTGCGCGTGGCGGGCACCAGTGGGGCGGGGTCGTCGACGGAGCTGGCCCAGCTTGAAATCAAGAATCCCGGTGGCCATACCTCCCGACGACGACGGACCTCGGACGGCAAGGACGCCGGCCCCGCCGAACTGCGCCCCGAAGTCCTGCTGTCCTGGCTGCGACACGGGGGCCCGGGAGCTCGGGGCCTCGACTTGCGCCGCGCCGACGACCGCTGCCTGCTGCTGACATTTCATGAAACGATGCGCGAACGTCGACTCGACGTGCTGCTCGCCCGTCCAGCGGGTGACGATGGCGAACGCCGCGCCGCCGTCATCTCGGCGGTCGTCGACGCTGCCGTTGACGCGGTCTCCTTCGCCGCGTTGGACCCGATGGCGTGCCGCTTCGTGTTTCCGGGCGATGAACGCCACCAGAGTTGGGTGCAGCCGGCCATTGCCCGCCTGACGGGGCTCGGGCTGGGCGCAGAGATCATGCCGCTGACGGCGGCAGGACCCACGCGCGAATTCGTCTGGCTCGACGCCGTGGTCGACGGCGGCTTCGTCGGCGGCGCCATGAGCGACGTCGCCCAGGCCAGGGCCTTTTCCCGGCTGGCGGTCAGCGTGCTGGCCCCCCTGGGCGCGCTGCCCATGAGCGGGTCCCGTTGTGGGCGAGGTGTGGTCCTCACCCTGATTGATGACGACGCCAAGGGTCCCCGCCAACGAGGCCCGCTGTGGGTCGAGCCGGCAGCGACCACGACGGTCATGCCCCTGGCAGATGCCTGGGCCCGTGGCCACGGCCGGCTGCTGCCCCTGCCCCACGCCGACACCGCCCACGACGTGACCGCCATGCCCGCGTTCCTGCAGGCCTTCGCCGACGCCATCGCGGGCCCCGACGACGACGACGACGGCGACGAATCCAGCGACGACGGCGTCGACGCCGTCATGTTGACCGTCGATGACATCGTCGAAGTCGATCCCGCCACCGCGGCCACGCTGCCACCAACGGAGACGCCATGACGCGCCTGAGCGCCATCGATCTGCAGGAGCGCCTGCGGAGCAAAGACGCCAGCATCATTTGTGTGACCCGCCGGCGGGCCCCATCGGTGAGTGACGTCGTGCGTCGCCTGGAGTCCGCCTGCGCCCGGGTGGGGATGGACCTGTTCACCATCGACGGCGACGACAGCGAGACCGCGGCCCTGCTCCCCGACCTCGGTGTGGTGGCGGTACCGACGGTGCTGGTGGTGTCGGCCGGCGCCGTGCTGGAGCGGGTCTGCGCCGTCCGCGACGCCGTCGACGCCCGCCGCCTGGTGGCCCTGGCCGCCGTTGGCCGTTCGACGCTGCCGATGGGTGCCGGACGACGACCGTCGACGACCCAGGTTCCGACGCCGCGCACAACGCCGCCGACCCCATCTGGGCCATCGGCCGACGGCCCGGGTGGGGCCACCGGTGGTTGAAGGTCGCACCCTGTACTCGGCGCTTTCCAGTGCCGCGACGGCGTCGATGGCCATGGTGCTGTTCGCGTGCGGTTCGGCGTGTCCCGCGGGCTTTGTGGGCAGCAGCGCCCGCAGCACCGTCGTGCGTCCCCGCATCGGCGTCCCCGCGCTGTTTTCGATGCCGGAGCGGCCGGCGTGCGGCTCAGATATGGCAGGAGCCCTCGTCGTCGGCGCCGTCGACGAGGTAACCCTGGCGGAGGTCTCGGGCTTGGCCTCCTCGTTGACCACGCCGGACCTGGTGTGGCTGATGGCCGACGGCGACAGCGGCGTGGTGTGGGCCGTCGACGCCGCCAGCGGCGCCCCGCGCGTCAAGGTCCGCTTGCCCGGCGAAGTCACCGACACCGAAGACCTGGCCGTGGGCCCCTGCCCCGATCTGTCGGGCCCTTGCGTCTTCGTCGCCGACACGGGCGACAACGACCATGAACGGCGCAGCGTCAAAGTCATCGCGTTTCCCGAGCCCACCTTGACCGGCGCGGCCACGGCGGGCTTGGCAACCGTCACCCTCGACGCCGTGTGGACCATCCGGCTGGCCTTCCCCGACAACGAAGCCGTCGACGTCGAGGCCATGGTCGTGCTGCCCGACGCCACTGCCATCCTGCTCATCGAAAAAACCACCGACGACGCTGCCCGCATCTTCGCTGCTCGTTCGCCCTGGACCATCCAGACCCCCCAAGATGACGACGACGACAACGACCTGCCCCGAACGCTGGAACGCACGGGCACCGTGACCCTGCCTGGCGACCTCCTGCAGGCCGACGCCGACGCCGACGACACCGCCAAGGCTGCGATAAAAGCCCGCCGCATCACCGGCGCCGACGTGCATTGGTCGGGCAAGCGGCTGCTGCTGCGCACGACCGCCGCGATCCTTGAATTTGTCGACGACGACGGCCGCGGCTTCTTCGACCTCGCCGGCCGGAAACCTCGACAGATCATGCCCGCCCCCGTCGACGAGGCCCAGGGCGAAGCCATCGGCTACAGCAGCGACGGCCGCCGCTGGCTGAGCATGTCGGAGATCAAAAAGAGCAACGCCGACGACGGCGACCGGCCCGTTCTGCGCCAGTTCAACTGCCGGAGCGCGGCGCCCTGATCGGCGGCCGGTGCGACCCACACAGTCGAATTCTGTTTGTTATTCAAGCCATTGGCTCGCGCCGGCCGGCGGGGGGCGCGCTGGCCCTCAGCTCGCCTTTTCCGGCGTGGGCCCTCGGCAGCTCGTCACGCGCTGACACCTTGAAATCCAGGGGCAGCCGTGTAGGGTCCGGCTCGTCTCATTGTGGCCCCGCAGATCGCGGCGCTGGAGGTTGTCATGGCAGTTCCTTATGGCCGGAAGTCGCGCACCAAGTCCCGTATGCAGCGCGCCGCCAACATGAAGTACAGCGCCAAGGTTGCTGCTCGTTGCACCAACTGCAGCGCCCCCAAAATGCCCCATTACGCCTGTGGCGCCTGTGGTGCCTACGCCGGCCGCCAGGCCCGGCCCGTCGCCGCCGAGTGAGCCTGCCGGACATGGCCGTCGATGACGTCGTCATCGGTGGTGCAGGTCCGAGCTGGAATCACGCCTCATGAATGCCGCCGCATCTGTCCCGATCGCTCTCGACGCGATGGGGGGAGATTGCGGCGTGCAGCCTTTGGTGGAAGGCGCTTTGCGCGCCATCGCCGATGACGGCGCGCGCCTGGTGCTGGTGGGCCGTCGTGCCGAGGTGGTGGCGGCGCTGAACGTGGCCGATGCCCGCTGGCAGCGCTTCGAGGAACGTGGCGACCTCAGCCTCGTCCACGCCGACGACGTCGTCACGATGGACGACAAACCCGCCGACGCGGCTCGCAAGAAAAAGCAGTCATCCATGCGGGTGGCCTGTGACGTCGTCGCCGACGGCGCCGCCAACCGCCACGCTCCCGGCATCAACGCCGGCGGCATGCTGTCGATGGGCAATACCGGCGCGCTGTTGGCGACGGCGCTGCTGGCGGTGGGTCGTCTGCCGGGCGTGGCCCGACCCGCCATCGCCACCATCTTGCCGAGCCTGTCGCCGTCGGGGCGCACCTTGCTCGTCGACGCTGGCGCCAACAGCGAATGCGAGCCACTGCATCTGGCCCAATGGGGGGTGCTGGGCAGCGTGTACTTGCAGTTCGCGTTCGGGCAGCAGCGACCCGCCATCGGCGTGCTCAGCAACGGCGAAGAAGACACCAAAGGCACCCCGCTGGTGCGCGAAGCGCTCGCGTTGTTGCGCCAGACCGACCTCAACGTCGTGGGCTTCTGCGAGGGCCGCGACCTCAACGCCGGCGCCGTCCACGTCGTCGTCACCGACGGCTTCACCGGCAACGTCGTGCTGAAGACCGCCGAGGGCGTGTTTTCGTTCATGTCGGCGGTCATCAAGCGCACGTTTTCCGAGGGCACCCCCGTCGACCAACTGGGGGGCCTGCTGTCGAAGCCTGGTTGGGCCCGCATCAAGCGCGAGCTCGACCCCCGCGAATTCGGGGCGGCGCCGCTGTTGGGGCTGCGACGGCCGGTCTTCATCGGTCACGGCAAGAGCGACGCCCACGCCGTGCGCTGCGGGCTGCGGGCGGTGCGCCGCTTCGTCGACACCGACGTCACCGAGCGTCTGGTCGAGGCCCTGGCGTCGCTGCCAGAGGCCCTGGCCCACCGACGGGTCGCCGCAGCGGTCATGTCGACCAGCGAGGACGAGCGATGAACCACGTGTTCGATGTCCAGATCTACTACGAAGACACCGACTTCTCTGGCGTCGTCTATCACGCGAACTACCTGCGCTTTTTCGAGAGGGCCCGCGAGCATATCCTGGGCGCCACCGAACTCGTCAGGCTCTGGCAGCAGGAGCGCAAGGGCTTCGTCGTCTACAAGGTGACGATGGCGTTCAAAGACGGCGCGGTCTTTGGTGACACCGTCGAGATCCGCAGCACGGCCCGCCTCGAAAGCGAGTGGCGCATCGTCTTCGATCAGCGCTGCCATCGCAAAAGCGACGGCAAGCTGTTGGTCGAAGCCGCCATCGACATGGTGTGCATCGACGGCGACAAACGGCCGGTGCCCATCCCGCTGGGAGACCGTCGGGCCACGGTGCTGGGAAGCAACGCCCCCTGACCTGATCGGACCTGATCGAACCTGACCGGCGGCGCGTCGACCCAGACCGCGTCGACACAGGCCGCGCCGACGCTGCCGCAGACGCGTAGCATGGGCCCATGGACCCGCAGGCCCGTCGCGCCCCACCGCGCCTCATGATCATCACCGACGACGTCGCTCCCCGACGTCACGCCCGCTCGGTGCTTGGGACCCTGGCCCGGGCCTTTGATGCCATCGTCGTCGACGAGGACGTCGCGGTCGCGGTCGTCGTTCGGGCCCGTGGCGCCAGCCTCGACACCGTCGCCGGGCTGTGCCGGGCCACGCAGCAGGTGGTGGGGCCGGCGGGCGTGGCCGTTGTGGTCCATGGCCATGCCTCGCTGGTGGCTTCCCTTGGCCTGCAGGGCGTCCATCTGCCCTGGGCCATGGTGGAGCACGGTTTGGCCTCCACGCGAGCCCTGCTGCCGCCTGGGGCGCTCCTGGGGGTGTCGGCGCACCCGCGCCATGACGGCGACGTGTGCGCCATCGACGGCGCCGACTACGCGACCTGGTCGCCGATCTTTTCGCCATCGTCAAAACACGACCCACGCGAGCCCCTCGGCCTGGCCGCCCTCGCCGGCCACCCGACCCCCGTGATCGCGCTGGGCGGCGTCGACCATCGGAGCGCGGCCGCCTGCCTGGCCCACGGCGCCGTCGGCGTCGCGGTCCTGGGCGCGGTCCTGGGCGCAGCCGACCCCGCCCTCGCCCTGCGCCAGCTGCTGGACGCCACGGGCATTCGCGGCCACCGACAACGGACCCGTCGTTCCCCGGCGTCACCGTCGCGTGCGACGCTTGGTTCCACGCTTGGTTCCACGCTTGGTTCCAAGCTTGGTTCCACGCCACCCTCCCGCCCGGCCTGCCCATGACGCGCCCTGCCCGCCCACTGCTCTTTGGC
>CAJBHN010001165.1 GCA_903952805.1 uncultured Myxococcales bacterium
ACGCCGCCGGCTGCCAGCTGCAGCCGGGTGCAGGTCGTCAACGCCGACAGCCTCAATGTGCGGCCCGACCCCAACACCAGCCGCGCCGCCGTTGGCGTGTTGACCGGTGGCGACGTCGTTGGCCGCCTCGCCACGGTGGCTGGCCAGGACGTTCGCGGCACCACCTCCTGGTATCTCGTCGAGAAGCCCGGCCTGCGTGGCTACATTTCCTCAGCCTTCGCCAGCTGCGTCAACTGAGAGGGACGCCCACCGACGACCAAGCAACACTCGACGCGCGGGCGGGTTTTTGGCAGGTCGGCGCATGCGCTGCGTTGCGCTGACGCACTGGCTTTGCCATCGACGTCGACGATGTTGTCCATCGAGCATGTGCGCTGCGTGCGCCGCAAAGGTGAGCTGGTCCGCAATCCCCGCTGGGGTTTGTCAGCAGCGCAAGCCGAAGAGCTCGTCACCGAACTGCAGACGCTGGCCATCGAACATCATCACAAGACCCGGGGCGAATTGGTGGCGGCCTTCGCTGACGTCGTCGTAGCCGAGAGTGTGCAGCGCGCCATGCGCGCCGCACAAAAGCTCGTGCTCGACCAATGCGACTTTGCCCTGCGAGAAGACATCGATCCGCCGGCGTTGCGTGACGCCCTGTATCGACGCGCCGCCAGCATCCGCAGCGCCGGCGAGCCCTTCGATCGCGACGCCATCGTCGCCGGGACCGCCGCCGACTACGACCTCGACGCCACCACTTTTGAGACCCTGCTGTACGCCGACCTCGACGAAGCGCGGCTGGTTGATGCCACCGCCCTGCGCACCATGACCCCGGCCGATCTGGTGACCAGGTGGGAGCTGGCTGAAGTGCAAGCGCTGCTGCTGCGCACCGAGCGGGTCACGATTGACGTCGACGCCCGGCCGACGGAGCTGCGTGCGCTGTTGAGGGCCATGAAGCTGCATCAGCTGCTGTTTGAGGTCGAAGCGTCGACGGGAGGCGAGGCGGTGGTCGGTGCTGGCGGCGGCGGCGGCGTGCGCTTCGTCATCGACGGCCCGGTGTCGTTGTTCTCCCAATCGCTGCGCTACGGCTTGAAGTTGGCGTTGCTGGTGCCAAAGATCATGGCCTGCCGCGTGTATCGCCTGCAGGCCGAGGTGCAGCTGAAGAAGGGTGCAGCGACGGCCCGCTTCGTCCTGGCTGGTCGCGCTGCGGCACCGATGGCCGGCGACGTCGGCAGCGACGAAGATGTCCCTCCCCTGGTGGCCGGGCTGCTGGCTGGCCTCCCCGAGCATCTGACGGGCCCACTGCAGGGTGCCCACGTGGCGCTCAACAATGAGGTGCTGAGCGTGCCGGGCGTCGGCGCCTGCGTCCCCGACGTCGTTGTCACCGCCGCCGATGGCCGGCGCGTCTTCGTCGAGGTGCTCGGTTTTTGGTCCCGCGAGGCCGTGTGGCGACGGGTGGCGTTGATTGAGCATGGGCTGCCCGTGCCGGTGGTGCTGTGCGTGTCAGAGCGGCTGCGGGTCAGCGAGGCTGCCCTTGACGACGTCGCCAGCGCCACCGCCGCTGCTGGCGATGCTGGCGCGTTGGTGACCTTCAAAGGCGCATTGTCGGCGAAGAAAGTGGCCGATCGAATGGTGACCTTGCTGCGCCCCCGCGCCGATGCTGGACCACGACCGTGACGCGGTCACGTCGTGGGGGGGGTTGCGGAGCAGCCGAGCGATTTGCATACGCAGCGCATGCCCGCCGACCGTCGCCAACAGCCTCGTCGCCAAAAGAATGATTCCACCGCCACCGAGCGCCGGCACGCTGATCGTCGTCGTGGCGACCGCCGTCGGACGGCG
>CAJBHN010001166.1 GCA_903952805.1 uncultured Myxococcales bacterium
GAGATTCGTGAAGCCATGGCCGAGCCAATCAAAGCCATCACCGAAGCGGTTCGCGTCGGTCTTGAGCGCACGCCACCGGAACTTGCCTCCGACATCGTCGATCGCGGCATCATTTTGTCGGGGGGCGCCTCCATGTTGCGCAATCTGGACACCCTCATCAAGAAGGAAACCGGGCTGCCCGTCTACCATTCCGAGGAGCCGATGTCGGGGACCGTCATTGGTGCCGGTAGCGTGCTTGAGAAGATAGACCTCCTGCAGCAGGTTGCCCTGGGCAACTGAGGAGGGACCGGGTGCTCTCGTTTCTGCAGCGCCACAAGGGATTGGTTGTCGTCGGCGTGCTGCTGGTTCTGCCTGCTGTGATGCTGTACGCGCAGACGCGTCGTGGAGGCGGGCGCGGTCCGGTCGTCGGGGCCCTCATCGACGTCGCCGGCGCGGTCGAACGCGGATTGTTGTGGCTGTCGGGGGGCATGCTCGACAGCATCGAGCACTACGTGACGTCCGTCGCCAGCTACGACGAATTGGTTCGCCTGCGTCAGGAGCGGGTTGCTGCTGAGGTCCTGCAAGCGCAGGTCGCGGAACTGTCGATTGAAAACGAGCGGCTGCGGGCCCTGGCCAACGCCGCCAGTGCTGTCGACGGTCCCCGTCCCCTGGGGGCCCGCGTGATTGGCCGCAGTGGGCGTCCTCTCGCCCGGCTCATCACCATCGACAAGGGCAGCAGCCATGGCCTGCGCCGCGGCGACGGCGTCATCGCCGAAGAAGGCGTCGTCGGCGTGGTCCTCGCCCTCGGCCGCGCCCACGCCGATGTCCTGGTCCTCACCGATCCGGCGTCGGCCATCGACGTCGTCGTGCAGCGCTCCCGCGCGCGTGGCATTGTCCGCGGCCGGGGCGACGACGACAAATACGCGGCCGTCGTCGAGGATTTCGATCGAGTGCGCGACGTGCAGCCCGGTGACCCGCTGGTGACCTCGGGTATCGGCGCCCGCTTCCCGCCGGGGCTGCTGGTTGGTCGCATCGTCGACGTCGAGGATCGCGATGACCTGACCCTGAGGGCATTGGTGCAACCAGCGGTGTCGCTGGGGCGCATCGAATACGTCGCGGTCCTCATTGGGCGTGACAATCCCGTGGCCCCGGCCCTCGGCGACGACGAAACGGTGGTGCCAGCCCCGGCCCGCCGCCTTCGTCGACGTTTGGCGCCAAAGCCTGACCCGCTATTGGGCCCCTCAGCCGCCGACGCGGCCCCCGTCACCGATGGCGACGGCGTTGCCGCCACCGCGGGGGACAGACACGTCGACCGAACGTCCGCAACTCCAGATACCGGGCCTCTGACATCACCGCTGCCATCGGCCACGCCCGCCGGATCATGGACGCCAGCAGCAGGGGCAGCAGCAGGTGGCGATGGTGTCATCGACAAAGATGCCGGTCCCGCTGGCGGCGAGCCATGAATCGTCCGCTGCTGTCGATGGCTGTGACGTTGCTGCTGACAGCGCTGCACAAGGTCGTCCCCGTGTGGTTGGGGGCATCATCGGTGCCGGCCACGCCAGGGGCCATTGTGGTTGCGTACGCGGCCCTGACGATGGCCCCCATCGAGGCGATCGTCACGGCGGCCTTGTGTGGCCTCGTGGTCGATGGATTGGGGGGCATGCCTCTTGGGGTCGGTTCCTTCTCGATGGTGGTGGTGCTGTTGTTGGCGCGCCTTGCGTTGCGTTTCATGACCGAGACTCGTGGGCCAACGGCGGCTGCTTTTGCCGGCGGTTTTGGGGCGATGCAGGTCTTGTTGGTGGGGGCGATGCTGTCGGCGTTTGCCGGTCGAGCGGGAAGCTTTGATGTGTTGCAGGCTGTCGGAATTGGGGTGGTTGACGGCGTGCTTGCACTGGCCTTGTTCCCTCTGCTGCATTGGGTTGGTGTCCTGGTTGGGGTCGAGGAGAAGGGCGCCACGTTGCGCGAGCGACTGGCGGCGCGGTTGTGAAGAGTTCGTTGGAGCCGGCGTTTTCGGCCCATCGGGTCGCTGTGTTTACGGCGCTTATCGGGCTGTTTTTCTTCGGTTTGATGAGCCGGCTCTATGTCTTGCAGGTGCTGCGAGGTGAGTCCTACGTGCACAAATCCGAAGAAAACTTCATCCAAGAGCGTCGCATCACGCACGCACGTGGGCTGATCCTCGATCAGGCGGGCAGGATGTTGGTCGACAATCGGCCATCCCACGACGTCACCATGACCGTGGCCTTCCTGCCCGAAAGCAATCGGGCCCTGGGCCAATTGCTGGCGCCATTGGCCTTGCCGCGCCTGCGCATCGCTGAACTCGATAAGCTCATCCTGGCTGGTGTGGAGGGCCGCGAACGCGTCGTCGTCGCTGAAGTCGACGACGAAGACGACTGCGCCGCCGTCGCTGTTCGGCAGCAACGATTTGATATCCGCGGTGTGGAACTGATTGAGCGGACGCCGGGCTGCCTGGTTGAGGTAGACAGTGCCGAGTTTCCATCGCGAGCAGCGGTATTTCTGCGAATGCGTCAGGTGCTCGGGAGTAGCGCCGAGGAATTGAAAGCGCGTATCGACAGTGCGTTGCAAAAGTCAGTTGGCCTTGGCCGATTCAAGCCAACCCTGCTCATCGAAGACGTCGACTACGCCCAATATGCGCGCCTCCAACAGGCGGTTTCGCTGGGTGAACTGCCTGGCATCGACGTCGTCAACACCCAGCGTCGTCGCTATCGCCTTGGCAGCAGGGCATCTCATGTGCTTGGCTATTTGAATGAGATTTCACCCGAAGAACTCAAGCGTCAGGAGGAGCGCGCGCTGAACGGTGAAGTGCGCGATGACGACCCCGTCTATGTGTTGGGTGACCTGGTGGGTCGCAAAGGGGTTGAGGCATCCTACGAACGCCAGTTGCGAGGCAGGGATGGCATCGAAAGGGTCGTCGTCGACGCCAAAGGCCGAACCAAGGGCCGGCACTGGGCCGAAACGCTGCTGGGTGCGGATCGAATCACGCCCCCAACGGCTGGGCGGACGTTGGTGCTGTCCATCGACGAGGACATGCAGCGCATGGCCGAGGAGGCCTTCAACGGTGTTGCGGGATCCGTGGTGGCCCTTGAAGTCGACACGGGATTCGTGTTGGCCATGGCGAGCTTTCCGACCTACGACCCCAATGTCGTCACGGGGTCGACGGCCAAGCAGGTCAAACGAGCGCTCGACCTCGATAAGAATCGCCCATGGACCAACAAAGTGGTCCAAGACCACTACGCGCCGGGCTCGACGTTCAAGGCCATCACGGCTGCAGCCGGACTGCGCAATGGTCTCATCACCGAGACATCGGTTCGCAATTGTCCTGGATTCTTCCGCCTCGGACGCAGCACGTGGCGCTGCTACAACCGCAGTGGTCATGGTGGCATTTCCCTGGTGCGGGCACTGCAATTCAGCTGCGACACGTATTTCTATGGCCTTGGCTTTGAACTTGGGCCCGACCGGCTCGCTGAGACTGGGCGGCTGTTTTCGTTTGGGAGTCGCACGGGTATCGACCTCGGTGGCGAAAGCCCCGGCATCATGCCCGACCGCCAATACTATGAGCGCCGCTTCGGGGCCTACACGCCAGGGCTCGTTGTCAACAATGCCATTGGGCAGGGCGACGTCACGGTCACGCCGCTGCAATTGGCTGTTGCCTATGCCGCCATTGCCAATGGTGGTCGTGTGATGAAGCCCCAGCTCGTGCGGGAATTGCTCGATGAGACGGGAAACGTCGTGCAGGAATTCTCACCAGTGCAGATGGCCGACCTGGGTCTTGGTCCAGAGACGATGGCGTTGCTGAACGAGTCCCTGGCCCACGTCACCGATCCCGGTGGCACTGCCA
>CAJBHN010001167.1 GCA_903952805.1 uncultured Myxococcales bacterium
CGGCGTCTTCAGAGCCGTTCAATGAGAACAGCGATACCCTGGCCACCACCGATACACGCCGACCCCACACCGAAGCGACCGTTGCGGGTCTGCAGTGCATGAATGAGGTGGGTGGTGATGCGCGCGCCCGACGCGGCCAGCGGATGACCGATGGCGATGGCGCCACCGTCGACGTTGAGCTTGCTGTCGGCGCTGGCGGCGTCAAGGCCAAGTTCCTTGGCGCAGGCGAGCACCTGGGGCGCGAAGGCTTCGTTGATCTCGACGAGGTCAACGTCGTCGAGGGTGATGGCGGCCTTTTGGAGCAGGTTGCGGATGGCCGGCACGGGGCCGATGCCCATGACGGTCGGGTCACAACCAGCAAGACCCCAGCCCGCAAGGCGAGCGATGGGGGTCCAGCCGTTGGCCTTGGCGTGGCTGGCGGTGGTCATCACCAGGGCGGCGGCGCCATCGCAGATGCCTGATGCGGCGCCGGCGTGGATGACGCCGTCTTTCTTGAACGCCTTGGGGAGCTTCTTCAGCCCTTCGAGCGTGCTCTCGGGACGATTGTGCTCGTCCTTGCTGAAGGCGACGACGTCCTTCTTGACCTTGACCTCGACAGGCGTGATTTCGGCCGTAAACGCACCGCTGTCCTGGCCCTCCTTGGTCAAGCGCTGGGAGCGGATCGAGAAGGCGTCGACTTCTTCCTGCGAGATCCCGTGCGTCTCGGCGAGCTTCTCGGCGGTCATGCCCATCGGCATGCCGGTGAAGCTGTCGGTCAGCGACGACCACAGCGTGTCTTCCATCTGCGGAGCCTTGCCCAGGGTGGTCCCGAAACGCACATCGCGGACGGCAAACGGCGCCTGGGTCATGGACTCCGTACCGCCCACCAAGACCACCTTGGCCTCGCCGAGCATGAGTTGCTCGGCGCCGGTGATGACCGCCTGAAAGCCCGATCCGCACAAGCGGTTCAAGGTGAGGGCGGGTACCGAGTGAGGCAGCTCACAGCGCAGGCCTACATGTCGGGCCAGGTAGATGGCATCGGGAGAAGTCTGGGCGACGTTGCCAAAGACCACCTGGTCGACGTCGCTGGCCTTGACGCCCGAGGCCATCAACGCCGCGCGAGCAGCAATCACGCCGAGATCGGTCGCGCTGTGATTCTTCAGAGCACCGCCAAAGGTGCCAAAGGCTGTGCGCTTGGCCGAGAGAAAGACGATGTCGTCGTTGAAGGAGGCCTGCAGGCGAGTCGGGGTCTGCTTGGTCGCGGTCATGGCGTCTCCGGTGCAAGGGTCCCCGGTCCTACCGGCTCGCGCAGGAGGCGACAACCTGCGGCCCATGACCGGTTTGGGCACCAGTGGCTCACCGATGCACGTCCCGTGTCGGCGGCGTAGGCTGCCCCATGCGATTTTTCTCACGGTACCTCGTGATGGTGACGTCTCTGATGGCGTCGTGTGCCCCGCCCGCAGTCGACGTACCGCCCGGAGGCGAAGGCGAGGGCGAGGGCGAAGGCGAAGGCGAGGGCGAAGGCGAAGGCGAAGACGATCCGCGCCAGTTGCTGCGCCTCAATGAACTCGGCTGCCGCGACGACTTCGTCGAGGTCTTCAATCCCACGACAGCCGACATCGACCTCGCTGGCGTCACCGTCGGCGACCGCAGCGACGCCCCGAACCGCGCCGTGCCGGTGGGCGCAGCCGTTGTTGCGGGCGGCTTTGCGGTTGTGGTTCCCACCACGTTCGGCATTGGGTGCGACGAGGGCGGTGCCCTCTTTGTCGACGGCGTCGTGGTCGACGTCCTGGCGTTCGCACCGCTGAGCCACGGTGGCAGCGTCGGCCGATTTCCCGACGGCGCCAGCGACATCATCGCCACCACCCAGACCCCAGGGGCCGCCAACCGACCCTTTGTCGATCCGCTCAACGGGCTCTTTTCGGTCTTTGACGATCCGATTCGCATCGAGCTGGCGGTGCCTCCCGCCAGCGAACAGTCATTGCGTGACGATGGCTACACGTACGTCGAGGGAACCATCACCGTCACGGGCAATGATGGCGTCGTCGACGGCCCCCTGCAGACCGGGCTGCGTAAAAAGGGGCGGGTTGGCAGTTTTCGCCAGTTTGACGAGAAGATGGCCTGGAAGATCGACGTCAATCGCTTTGTCCCCGGGCAGACGCTGCGCGGACTGGGGAAGGTCAACCTCAACAATTTGGTGCAGGATCCGTCAGCGATCCACGAGTTCATGGCCTATTCGGTCTTTGCGGCCATGGGTGTGCCGACCCCTCGGCTCGGATACGCCGACGTCGTCGTCAATGGACAAGCTGCCGGCACCTACCTGCTCATCGAAGCCACCGACGACGATGCCTTTTTGGACCGTTCTTTCCCGGTGACGCGGGCTTTGTTTGAAGGACAGTACGGACAGGACTTGTTTCCCGGCAGCGCCGACGCCTTCGACCAAGACGCCGGCGACGCCACCGGTGTCGCCGCCCTCGCCGAACTCGTCGCCCGCCTGGAGAGCGCTGGCGACGACATCGTCGCCGAACTTGATCCGATCCTCGACTGGGACGGTGTCTTGGCTCAGATGGCCGTCGAGGTCTTCATCGGCCATTGGGACGGCTACGCCCCGACCCGCAACAACTACTTCCTCCACCTCGACGGCGACGGCCGCTGGACCATGCTGCCCTGGGGCGTGGACCAAACCTTCGCCTACGATCTCCCCCTCTACGAAGGCCAGGGTCTGCTGCTGCAACGCTGCATCGCCAACGTTGCCTGCCGGGGTCGCTGGGAGCAGTCGCTGCTGAGCGTGGCCGATGCCGCCGAGGCCCTGCTGGCCGACGGCTTTGACGACGACGTCACGTTGTTGGCCGAACTGTCGCGGGAGCGCTTCGCCGACGACCCGCGCCGAGAATGGGACCACGAAGGCATTCCGTTTCTCGCCGATGATGCGCTGGCATTCATGCGCCGTCGCATCACCAACGTGCGCAGCGAACTGGCTTGCACCACAGACCCGGCGGCCGACACCGACGGCGACGGCCGAGCCTGTTCGCTGGACTGCAATGAAGGCGATGCCAGTGTTTTTGTGGGCGCGGTCGAGGTGTGCGGCAACGATGTCGACGAAGACTGCAGCGGCCGCTTCGACGACGATGACACCTGCCCCGACTGCGTCGTCGACGACAACGACGCGACTCGCCCCCTGTTGGTCTGCCGGGTCGCACGGACCTACCCCGACGCCGCCGCCAACTGCTCAGGCCAGGGCATGCGCTTGGTGTCGATGCGTTCTGCCGAGGACAACGAAGCCGTCTTCGCCCGGGTGCAGCGGCGGCTGGGGGACCAGGCGTGGTGGATCGGTCTGGACGACAGCGCCGTCGAGGGGCGCTTCGACTTCAGCGACGGCCGCTCGTGGTCGCCGCCCGACACCGAGCCTTTCACCAACTGGGCCGGCGGCGAACCCAATGATTCAGGCGGCGAAGATTGCGGCCACATTATCGGATTCATA
>CAJBHN010001168.1 GCA_903952805.1 uncultured Myxococcales bacterium
AGCGCCTACGCCACCATGTACGACGTTCTCGTCACCTTCTCCAAGGTGCTCGCCCCGGTGATGCCTTTTGTGGCCGAGAGCATGTACCAGCGCCTCGTCAAGGAACCCGGCGTGGCCGGCGCCCGGGACTCCGTCCACCTGTGCGACTACCCCGTCGTCGACAGTGCCGCCATCCACCGGGACATCGAGAGCGCCATGGCCGCCGTCCGCACCGCCGTCTCGGTCGGTCGGGCCCTGCGCGACAAGTACAAGCTCAAGAACCGCCAACCCCTGGCCCTCTGCACCATCGTCAGCCACGACACGGCCACCCGGGAACGTCTGCTGCAGCACGCCGACCTGCTGAAGGAAGAGCTGAACGTCAAGAGCGTCGTCGTCGTCAACGACGACCAGGGCCTGGCGACGTTGACCTTCAAGGCCAACTTCAAGACCCTCGGCAAGAAGGCGGGTCCAAAGATGAAGCAGGTCGCCACCGCCATCGAGGGCTTCGGCCGCGCCCAATGGGACACCCTCGAAGCCGGCGGCAGCGTCGACGTCGAAGGCCTCGTCATCATCAAGGAGGACGTTGTCGTCAACCGCGCCGCCAATGGCGACGTGGTGCTGGGCACCGATGGCGACATCACCGTGGCACTCGACACCGTCTTGAACGAAGCACTGCAACAAGAAGCGCTGGCCAACGAACTCGGCACCATTGGCGTCGAGGTCCGCAAGGAGCGTGGCTTCGGTGTCGACGAAAAGTTCGCCAGCTTGACCATATGGTGTGCGGACGCCGCCGTCGGCAAAGCCGCCTCAGCCTTCGCAGCTACGCTGTGCGAACGCCTGCAAGTCGGCCGCATTGAGGTCGCCGACGCCGCCTCCACCGGCGACGAAGTGGCCCACCGAGACGCCGACGGCGCCGCCCTGACCCTGCGCTTTGGCCGCTGAGTACGGGCCCGAAGACGACAACGACAACGGAGCTGTCGTCGATCAACGAGCGTGGTGCCTCACAGCGTGCGCAGCAGGCGCTCGCTTGTTTCCCACAAGCGACTGACTTGGCTGTCGTCGTGGGCGGCGGCCGATGGTTTCGCCGGCTGGCAATCGGACCAGTAGGTGCCGCTGACTGTCGCCGTCGACGGATGCAGCGCCAGCAGAGTCTGGGTGGCGGCGCCCTGGGGAATGCTCTTCATGCCGGCCTCGCCAAGGCGCTGGAAGATGCCCTCACCCTTGTCGGCCATGTGACGGGTCAAGTTGGTCTTGATGACCCCGGGGTGGAGGCTGTTGGCCACCCGCCCTGACGAGCCAAAGCGCTCGGCGAGCCCGCGGGCAAACAGAATATTGCTCAGCTTCGACACGCCATAGGCGCGAAACGGCGAGTAGCCCTTGCTGCCGTCGAGGTTGTCGAAATCGATGCCGTCCTTTGGGGCGCTCTCGTGGGCCATGCTGCTGACCATGACGACGCGGCCGGTGGGCGAGAGTTGGTCCAGCAAGCCCGTGACGAGGAGGAAGTGGCCCAGATGATTGGTGAGGAACTGCAGTTCAAGGCCGTGCTTCAGCGCAAGGGCAGGCAACGCCATGATGCCGGCGTTGCAGACAATAGCGTCGAGGGAGCGGCCGGTGGCTCGGATGGCGGCGGTCGCCATGCGCACTGACGACGGCTCCGAGAGGTCGCAGGCGACGCCGGTGGCGCCGGCTTGTCCAGCGACCCCGGCGAGGGAGGCGCTGGCGCC
>CAJBHN010001169.1 GCA_903952805.1 uncultured Myxococcales bacterium
CGAGACGCAGGACTGGGTGAAAATTGGCCTTCGGCCATTTTCACCTCAGCCTGCTCGGTCTGCGACCGACGGGTCGGCGTATTCCGTCGACGTCGGCATATCGACGCATGAACCCACGCCGTCGGCGCCCTGGACGATGCCGGTGCACGCGTCGAATGCGGTCAGCTTATGCAGTCAGATGTTCAGGTGGGTTTATGTGGGTAAGTGAGCATACTCCTTCCATCCGCCAGAAGCTCGGGCAGGGAGCAGCGTGGCGCGCGGTTCTTCCTGTTCGCCGCAAGGGCGCGCTGCGCTGTGGGCTGTAGATTGGCAAGGGCCGGCCGGGTTCCATCGGCGGCGTCGCCGTCCGTCGGTGTCTCGTGATGTCGTATCGGTCTTTGATCCGATGTCGAAGTCGCCTGATCGGCGACGATCTCGCCCATGTCACGTTTGCGCTTGACCACCGTCCTGCTCGTCGCCGTCTCGCTGGCGTCCCCGTCGTCGCGCGCGGTGCGGATCAGCTCGACCACCGACATCACGCCGGCGGGCATGTCGGGCGTGACGGTACAAAAGCTGCGGATCGCAAGCCCATCGACGGACGCCTACGTCGTCAAGGTCGACCTGTGCGCCGCCGGCGTCCACGTCGACGCAACCGGGCCGTCGACGTCGACCAAGACCGTGGGCAGCTGGGCGAGCAGTGTTGGTGCGAAGGTCGCTATCAACGCCGACTTCTTCAAGACCGGCCCGCTGCGCGTCTACGGCCACGCCGTCGGCGGCGGCGACGTGTGGCCGTCGGTCAACACCGGCACCGACGCCGCCTATGCCAACGAGTGGTACTACCGCCGCTTCGGGTGGATCGCGTTTGGCAACGGCTTCGTCGAGCACAACCACACGCAGCACGTCAAAAACCGCCTCGGCACCTACGGCGTCGAGGAAGGCTTCATGACCGACACACTGACCAACGCCGTGCCGGGCCACACGACGGCGCTCGTCAGCGGCTTTCCCGAGCTCGTGCACGAAGGCGTCGTCCATGGTTGCGCCGACGGCACGGTGGCGTCGTGCTTCCCCGATCGCTCCGACATGGCCGATCGCCACCCGCGCACCGCCGTGGGCATGAGCGAAGACCGCCGCACGCTGCTGCTCGTCGTTGTCGATGGGCGTACGTCGACGAACGCCGGCATGCGCGGCCTCGAGCTCGCGCAGTTGATGGGGCTCGTCGGCTCCTGGTGGGCACTGAACCTCGACGGCGGCGGCAGCTCTGAGCTCTGGGTGGACGGCAGCTACAAGAACAACACGAACGGCAACAACCACGGCAGCGGGACCCGCGCCGTCGCCAACCATCTGGGCATCTTCCTCGACGGCAGCAGTACGCCGCCGTCGCACTGCCAGGAACAGACGCTCGCGTCGTCATTCGGCCCCGGCCAGCGCACCGGCAGCACGACGAGCGACGTCGACGGCGACGGCCTGCCTGACGCGTGCCTGCGCGATCCGGCGGGACTCACCTGCCAGCTCTCCGGCGGCGCTGGGCAGGTGACGTTCCCGCTCTTTACAGACGCCAACGGCTGGGGCGACCTGTCGAACGCCGAGACGATGCGCATGGGCGACATCGACGGCGACGGCCGCGCCGATGTCTGTGCCCGCGCCGACGCAGGCGTCCGCTGCTTCACGTCGACGGCGGGACCATTTTCCACGCCCGTCGAGGGGCCGGCGTTCGCCGACGCCAGCGGCTGGGCCAACGAGCGCTACAGCTCGACGCTGCGCCTCGCCGACGTCGACGGCGACGGCAAGGACGACCTGTGCGCGCGTGCGCGTCAAGGCCTGTTGTGCGCGCGCTCGACGGGCACGGGCTTTCTGCCCTACGAGCGCAGCAATCGTTTCGCCAACGACGAAGGCTTCGACCTGCCGCGCCACTACGGCACGCTGCGGATGGGTGACGTCGACGGCGACGGCCGCGCCGATGCCTGCGCCCGCGGGCCCGACGGCGTGCGTTGTTTCTTTGGTCCCGATTTCGCGCGCGGTGTCACCGGCCCCGCGTGGAGCGACGCGCAGGGATTCACGAAGATCCGTTCCTGGGGAACCTTCCAGCTCGACGACGTCGACGGCGATGGCCGTGCCGACGTCTGCATCAAGGCGAGCGCCGGCCTGCGTTGCGCGCTGTCGACGGCGACGCCGCAGACGGCCGACGGCAGCGCCGGCTTCGGGGACACGATCGTTGGCCCCGCGTGGAGCGACGACGGCGGCTACGTCGATCGCAACAACACGGCGACGCTTCGCCTCGCCGACGTCGACGGCGATGGCGACCGCGACGCCTGCATCCGCAGCGACAACGGCCTGCAGTGCGCTCGCTTCGACGCCGCAGCGCACGCCTTTGGCGCTGTCGAAGGGGTCGCGCTGCTGGCCAACGATGCCGGCTGGACGGCGCCGCGCCGCTACGAGTCGATCCGCCTCGTCGACGTCGATGGCGACGCCCGCGCCGACCTGTGCACCCGCGACGCCCGCGGTTTCGGCTGCGCCCGCTCAACGACGACGCCCGCCGGTGTCCTGTCGTTCGGTGCGCGCGTGGCAGGCCCCGCATGGCACGGCGTCCCCAGCGAGGTGTTGACGTCGTGGAGCACCCTCATCGTCGTCCCGACGCAGCGCCCACGACCGGCGCCGTCGGAAGGTGAAGGTGAAGGTGAAGGTGAAGGTGAAGGTGAAGGTGAAGGTGAAGGTGAAG
>CAJBHN010001170.1 GCA_903952805.1 uncultured Myxococcales bacterium
CGCTGCTCACAGGCTGGATTGGGTTCGCCCCTAATCAGACATTCTACGATCTCGCCGCATCGACCTCACCGGATCTCCTTATCACACAGGTGCTCGACGCCGCATTCCCGAGCGCGGTCCCCATTCCCGACCACGTCTCGATCGCCGTCGCGACCCTGCGGGGAGACGTCGCGAGACACGGTTCGTGGCTTGACCAAGCACTCCTCGATGAGCTTCTGCTGGAACTCAAGACCGTGGCCGAAGCCCGCTGCCGCAATGCGACGATTGGCTTGTGCGGGAAACTGGTCGAGTTCGTCATGGCGTCACTGTTGCAGCGTTGGAACATTGCGATCGAGGCCGACCCCACGATCGATAGCCTCATCGGAGCACTTCGGGGCCGCGCGAAGGCGCAGAACGCCAACACGGCCCAGCGCGAGATTGCGCAGTCGATATTGGAGGCGCGAGCTGCGGTCGACATGGGAATCCCCGAGATCTCGCACTTCATTCGTCTGCATCGGAATGGGGCGGTGCACGCACCACGAGTGCTCGACGCCACAAAGCCCGTCATGCGCCCGTCCCAAGAGCAGACAGACGGCCTCGTGCTCTTTACCGTCGACCTTCTGAGACGATACGCCATTCCGCAACCTCCGGAACCCACCCGCTGACTCACCGAAGTGCACCAATCACTCAAGGGCTTTGCTGACGCGCGTCTTGAGGTCGAGGACGAAACGCTCGGCGCTTCATGACGACGACGAAGCCGTTTCGTTCCCAGAACAGGATCTTCACCTTATCCCGCGACTTGCCGACCAAGACGACGAGGTGGCCCTCGGAGTGGTCGACGCCGTCGCAGGAACGAACCGACAGAACCGGAGGTGGCGCCCGGCGGTAAACACGGCGATGTCTTCTCCAGCGTCGGCGACGTCATACCCAACGTGCAGGGCGTGGTGCAGAGCTCTTGCGTGGGGCCGGACTTCAGCAACCTGCGCTGCGTCAGTAGACAACCAGTCGCGGGGCGTGGCGAGCACCGCGAGCGGCGCGCCTGTCGCGGCGTCCCACAGGCGCAGGGACTCGTCATTGGACCACGAGAGCACGCGACCGCCGTCAAGGGCAAGCGCACCGAGCACCCGGGCCGTGTGTCCCTCAAGGATGGCGAGCGGCTCGCCCGTTGCGGCGTCCCACAGGCGCAGGGTCTGGTCAGCGGACCACGAAAGCAGGCGACCGCCGTCGAGGGCGAGCGCTCCTTCCACCCAGTGTGTATGCCCCTCAAGAACGGTGAGCGGCGCTCCCGTCGCAGCATCCCACAGGCGCAGGGTCTGGTCATCGGACCACGAGAGTATGCGCCCGCCGTCGAGGGCGAGCACGTCTCGTATCTCATCCGTGTGCCCTTTCAGAACGGCGACCGGCGCACCCGTCGCGGCGTCCCACAGGCGCAGGGTCTGGTCATCGGACCACGAGAGTATGCGCCCGCCGTCGAGGGCGAGCGCAGCGTTCACCCTGAGCGTGTGGCCCTTGAGGACGGCGAGGGTTGCGCCCGTCGCCGCGCTCCAAAGGCGCAGGGTGCCGTCGAGGGACCACGAGAGCAGACGCCCGTCGGTGAGTACGCACGCGCCGCTGACCAAAGATGTATGTCCCCTAAGGACGTGAAGGGGCGCACCCGTCGCGGCGTCCCAGAGACGCAGCGTGTTGTCGCTTGACCACGAGAGCAGGCGTCCGTCATCAAGGGGCAGCACTCCTGCCACCCTGCTCGTGTGCCCCTCAAGGACGGCAAGCGGCGCGCCCGTCGCGCCGTGCCAAAGGCGCAGGGTTTTGTCATTTGACCAAGAGAGTATGCGCCCGGCGTCAAGGGCTAGCGCTCCTGCCAACCTGCTCGTGTGCCCCTCAAGGACGGCGAGCGGAGCGCCCGTCGCGGCGTCCCATAGGCGCGGGCTACGTTCAAAGGACCACGACAGCAGGCGCCTGCCATCGAGGGCAACCAGGCCGCGTACCTTATCCGTGTGCGCTTCCAGAACGGCGACCATCGCGCCCGTCGCGCCATTCCAGAGACGCAGGGTGCCATCCCAAGACCATGAGAGCAGGCGCCCGCCATCGACGAGCAACAATCCCGCCACCCTGCTCGTGTGCCCCTCAAGAATGTCGAGGGGCGCGCCGGTCGCGGCGTCCCAGGTACGGAGGGTATGGTCATCGGACCAAGAACGCAGGCGCCCGCCGCAGACGGCCAGCGCGCCACGTACCGTATCCTTGTGCCCCTCAAGAGCGGCGACCGGCGCCCCCGTCGCGACTTCCCAGAGCCGCAGGGCATTGTCAGCGGACCAAGAAAGCAAGCGCCCGCCGTCGATTGTAAGCGCGCCTAACACCGTATCCTTGTGCCCTTCGAGGACCGCAATCGGCGTCCCCGTCGCGGCGTCCCAGAGCCGCAGGGTCATGTCACGTGACCACGAGACTATGCGCCCGTCGTCGAGGGCCAGCGCGCCTTCCACAAAATGCGTGTGCCCTTCGAGGACGGCGAGCGGCGCGCCAGTCGCAGTGCCCCAGAGCCGCAGGGTATTGTCAACGGACCAAGAGAGCAGGCGCCCGCAGTCAAGGGTCAGCGCGCCCCGGACCATCGCCGTATGCCCTTCGAGGACGGCAAGCGGCGCCCCCGTCGCGCCGCGCCAAAGACGCAGGGTGTTGTCACTTGACCACGAGAGTATGCGCCCGTCGTCGAGGGCAAGCGCGCCTTCCACACCGCGCGTGTGCCCCTCAAGGACGGCAAGCGGCGCGCCCGTCGCGCCGAGCCAAAGGCGCAGGGTTTTGTCACTTGACCACGAGAGTATGCGCCCGTCGTCAAGGGCCAGAGCTCCTGCCACCCTGCTTGTGTGCCCCTTGAGGACGGCGAGTGGCACGCCTGTCGCGGCGTCCCAGATGAGCAGAGTTTTGTCCAACGACCACGAGAGCAGACGTCCGTCGTCGAGCCCGAGCGCGCCATTCACCGAATGCGTGTGCCCTTCGAGGACGGTGAGCGGCGCGCCCGTCGTGCCGTCCCATAGGCGCAGGGTGCCGTCATCGGACCACGAGAGCAGGCGGCCGCAGTCGAGAGCAACTGCGCCCTCCACCGAGTCCGTGTGGCCCACCATCACCGCAAGGCATGGGCTCTCCTGCCACACCTGTGGTCGGTTCCCCCAGCGCAGCCACGCCCACGTGCGCTGTCCGCCCGCCTCGAACGCCTCGGCCGCGAGCGTCACCACGCTGTCGTCAGCGTGGTCCATGGCCGCTTGAAACAGCACCCGCCACGATTCCCACCCATCTTTCCGAAACGAATGCCGGCATGTCTGCGCGAAATCCCACCACTGCCGGGCTGCTCCCTCCAGACTGCCAGTTCTCGCTCTTACGCGTTCCCAATCGGCGTACCACCCATCGACGGCGCTGCCGGTTTTATCGAGTCGCTGAAATCGCGCCATCAGCCGCTCGAAATCCGTGACCAGCCTGAGAGCGTCTTCCGTGCGGTCGGCGTCGAGCATGTGCCGCACGCCGCAACGGTACAAGTATACCTCGGCGCCGTCGTCTGCGGGCCGCAGCGCCGTTTCGGCGAGCGACGCCCGCAGTGTTGTGACCGTGTGCTCGACGTCGCGGCTGCCGACGATGTGCGTGCGGAGCGAATGGTGGAATAGCGTGTAGCCGTCTTCGCCGTCGGGATTGGGCGCGCGCCGCACCATCGCACCGAGGACCTGTAGCACTCTTTCGACGAGCGCCGCAGGCGAGCCCTGAATCGTCGTCGCTGTGCCGAGCTTACCGCAGCGGGCCAGAAGTGCAGCGACCTCGTCCACGGAGAGCGGTTCGTGCGCGAGCGCCAGCAGCACCAGCGTCGGCGTCGTGACCGCCTGTAGGTCGCCGACAGCGACGCGGCGCAACAGTTCGTCGTGGTAGGCGTGCAGGCTCGCCGGCAGCGTGTCGGTCTGCTCGGGCGACAGCTTGCCGGCGTTCAAATCGCCAACGACGTAGTTGACGTAGATGGGAAGGCCCGCAGCGCGGCGAGCGACGGCGTCGACGAAGGCGTTGACGACCTTGCCACCGAATTCTTTGTCGCGGCCGATCAGACGCCTGCGAACCGGGCCGGTGCGCTCGAGCAGCAGCGCGCGCACGTCATCGTCGCGCATCGCCGGCAATCCATCGGGAAAGGGAATGACCGCGCCCAGCCGCGCGAATCGCTCGGGCAGACCGCGCTCGTGTCGACCAGCGGCAATCAACGCCAGGCGCGGCGTTCGCAGCCTCACCAGAACATCATCCACGAAGCGGGCATCGCGTTCGACGATTTCATCGAGACCGTCGAGCACCAGGAGCACGCGGCGCTCAGGCAACAACCGCTCGAGCAGCACTTTCACGTCTTGGACAAGGTCGCTGTTCACGACCGCTGCAGTCGCTTTCGCTCCGTCGTCGTTCTCGTGGCTCGTATTCTTCGCGAGCGGGGCGAGCGCATCACTCGCCTCGAGGCGCTCGCGCAGATAGTTCAGAAAGGGGCTGCGTCCGCAGCGATCGTTGCCCGCGCGAAATCGATACGGCAGCACAAGCGCGCCTTCGGGCGGATGGTCAAGCCACTCCTCCATCAACGCTGCCATCAGGTTCGACTTGCCGATCCCCGCCGGCCCCGCGACCCATAACGCACCGTCGTGCAACGCATTCGCCGCCATGCGCAAGGTCGCCAGCTCGGCCTCGCGCCCGACACGTCGAGCGGCTTCCTGGCGAATCTCAGCGACGAAGTCGTGGATGACGAAAGGCTTTCGGCCTCGCGGCCCGGCGCTCGAGGACGAGAGAAACAACGCGCGAAACCGATCGCGAGCCTGGACGTCCGACTCATACACGCCGCCGGCGTCGCCGAGGCGCAGATACTGCAGGCGCACCTCGCCACTGCGGTAGTAGACTTGCAGCGCGCGACTCTCGATGTCGAACGCGCCGAGCGGCCCGAGCGGCAAAGCCTGCGTCGCTGAGCACAACCACGCCGAACCCGGGGGCGCGTCATCGGGCGGCCGCACGTTGTTGCCGAGCAGCGAATCGCTGAGCTCGTCCCCGCTTTCGCCGCGCAGGACGCAACGCCGACCCTCGCCGTCGATGACAATCAGGCGGACATCGACCAGCCAGCGGAGCGCGTCGTCGGCCCACGCGAGCACGCGCGGCCGCCACACCGACAGCAGCCGCTCGGCCTCGGCACGCCCCACGGGTCCGGCATGCGCGAGGTGGTTACGCAGCGGCAGCAGCCCCAACTCGGGATTGGTCGGATGTGCAGCCATCAGGGTCTTGAGCGATGCAACCAATGGCGACAGCGGCAGGGTCGACACTTTTGGCGCGTGTTTCGCGACGGCGAGCGCCATGGCGAGCCATCGGCCCATCGTCGGGAGCTCCACGTGATCGCGCAGTTCGCGCACGAGCTCGTCAGGTAGCGTCGCGCGCGGATCGACGACGCCCGACTTGCAGGTGTGCTCGCCGATGCCGGTCATGACGACGAGCTTGAGCGCCATCTCGGCCAGGTCGCACATCGCCCAGAGCGCGAGCACCGGCACGCGTTCGCGTACGAACTCGGCGAGGGGCAGTGCCAGCAACGTCGGCAGCGATGCAGCAAGCGAATTACCGCCGGCACCGACGGGTGACGTGGGCGCGGGTGCCTGTTTCACCCCCTCCTGCGGGCCCTCCTCATAGGTAAAGACGATGTCGTCGCAGGCGGCGCAGTACCAGCCCCTCTTCTTCCGCTGAAGGGCGATGTAGGGGTGTTCTGGACATTGGCTCATTCGCCACCCGTTCTACCCGCTCAGAGAGTCGGCTGCGACGAGCAGGGATAGGGCGGCTTTTCAAGGATCGGCCTCGCGGCATTGCGGGCCAACTTGCTCTTTTGTTCCGGCTCAC